>CAZPCU010000198.1:0-4505 GCA_964585075.1 uncultured Rhodobacterales bacterium | reverse complement strand
ATCAGAAGCAGGAAGGGCAGAAGCGAGAGGATGAAGGTCTGGAAGCCGGACTGTTCCTGAACCTCGGCGCGCACTTCCACGTCGTTGTCGAGCAGGAGCTCGGTGACCTGCGCGTCCTCCGGCTTGACGGTGACGTAATCGTTACCGTCCGTGCCGCGGTAGCGGATCCTCTCCCCGTCGAGGGTCACCGCGTTCACGGTGTCGTTCTCGACCGCGTCGACGAACTGCGTATAGCTGATCTCGCGGCTCTGCATGGTGGAATTTCCACCGGAGAACAGGTTGAAGAGCGCCAGGATCAGAAGGAAGAGCACGACCCAGAAGGCGATGTTGCGTGCGTTGCCCAAGGGGGATCTCCTATGTCACGTTCGTGCCTGCCTAGCACGGAAAACTTGACCGTTAAATAGACATCCCCCGCGGCGGATCAATGCGTTCCGGGCCCGGAAAGGGCGCGATTCAAGGCCGCAGCCTTCAGAAACCGATCCCCGCGGGCGCCCGCGTCGGGCGGAGCGACAGCGCGCCCGGCCGCCCCAGGCCGAGCGCCGGGCACGCCGCGAGGCGCGCGCCGTCGAAAAGCGCGGGCAACGCGTGGGCCGCATGGGCAGGCGGCGCGCCGGCCGGTTTCTCCGCGATCTGCGCCCAGCCCTCCGGCCCCAGCGCGCGGAGCGTCAGCCCCTCGCCCCGGGGCGCCTCCCAGCGCCCGTCCCAGAGCCGGCCGGGGCCCGCGGGCGTCGCCGTGTCGCGCAGGGCGGCGTACTCGCGGAAGACGCGGAGCGCCTCGCCTTCCGCGCGCAGTTCGCAGCCGTGCAGCGTCCCGCCCCCGCCCGAAAGCGCGCGCTCGAGCAGCGCCTCGAGCGGCCGGGCGCGCGGCCGGTAGGGGGCGGAAGACACCCATTGCAGCGCCGCGGCGAGGATGCGGAGTTGCGTGTCCGTCTCGACCGCGGCGAACCCGTCCCGGTCGATCAGAAGTTCGCCCGTTGGCGCGCCGCAGCTTTCGGCCCGCGTCACAAGGCGCGCGGCCACATCCCGCGCACGCGCTTCCAGCGCGACGCGGGCGCGGGACAGCCTGTCCGCCGTGGCTGCGAGGGTTTCCGCCCCGAGCCCCTCGTCCTCCAGCGGCGCGAGAAGCCGGCGGATGCGCGCGCGCTCGAAACCCGGATCCTCGTTGCTCGGATCCTCGACCCAGCGCCCTTTCAGCACCCGCAGGTAGAAGCGGAGATCCGCGCGCCGCTCGCCGAGAAGCGGGCGGACGATCTCGAAGCCCGGCGCATCGTCCGGCCCCGCCGCCGGGGGCTGCGCCTCCGCCGCGATCTCGTCCGGGGCGAGCGGCGGCGGAGCGCCCGTGTGCGGGCGAACCGTCCGCCGCGCCGCCATGGCGGAGAGCCCTTCCACGCCGGACCCGCGGGACAGGCGCATGAGGAAGGTCTCGGCCACGTCGTCGAGGGTGTGCGCGAACAGAAAGTGGCGAATGCCGCCGCGCCACCGGTCGATCAGGGCGAGCCGTCCGCGCCGCGCGGCGTCCTGGAGATTCCCGGCCCCGTTCCACCGCCAGCGGAGCGTGGCGTGGGGCCAGCCGAGCGCGCGGCATGTCTCGGCCACCATCTCCGCCTCGGCGGCGCTCTCCGGGCGAAGACCGTGATCCACGGTCACGACCCAGAGCCGCACGCCCCAGGTCCGGGTCCAGTTATGGGCGAGGTAGAGCATCGCCATGCTGTCCCCGCCGCCCGAGACCGCGAGCGCGATGTCGGAGGGGAACTCCGGCCCCATGAGCGTGCCCATGGACGCCGCGAAGCGCGCGTCCGGGCCGGGCTCGCTCACGGGCAGCCGAGCTCGCCCATGCGCTCCGCGGCCTGTCCCGCGGCCTCCGAGCCCGGGAAACGGACGCCCACGTCGGCGAGGATCTGGCAGGCCGCGTCGGTGCGGTCGAGCGCGCCGAGCGCGGCGCCGAGGCGGAACAGCGTTTCGGGCGCCACATCCGCGTCGGGATGCGCGCTGAAGCCGTCGAGATAGGCCTGCGCGGCCCCGCGCGTGTCGCCCTGCCCCTCGAGCGCCTGACCGAGGCCGAGATAGACCCGCGGCGCGAGCGGGCTTCCCGGGTAGGTCTCGCGGAAGCGGCCGAAGATCTCCGCGGCCTCGGCGTGGCGCCCCTCCGCCAGGGCGACCTGGGCGCGGTCGAAATCGGTGCTCTCGCCCACGGCGAGAAGCGGGCCGTCGGCCCCGTTGTCGCCGCGCGGCGTTTCGGGCGCCGGGGCCGGGCCGGGCAGAGGCTCCGCGGAAAGCCCGCCGAGCGTCGGCGTCTCGCCGAGCTCTGACAGGTCCCCGCCCTCGAGCTCCACGAGCCGGAACTCCAGGTCGCCGATGCGGTTGGTCCCGTCCTCGACGATCCGGGCGATGCGGTATTCGAGCTCCTCGGTGCGCGCGGTCAGACGCTGCAGCTCGCTCTCGATGGAATCGAGCCGCTCCAGCACCGTGCCGCCGCTCACGTTCACGTCGGGGCCGCCCGTTGTGGCGAGCTCGCGCCGCAGGCGCTGGATCTCGACGTTGAGAACGGTGAGATCCTGGCGGATGTCGGCGAGCGTGCGCGCGCGGTCCCCCTCCTGCGCGGCGGCGCCGAGGGGGGACAGCAGAAAGGCCGCCGCGAGGATCGCCGCGAAGCGCCGCATGGCGGGCTCAGGCCCCCGCGCCGATCGCCAGCACCGTCACCGCGCGGCGGTTCTGGCTGTAGCAGCTCTCGTCAGAGCAGACCTCCACCGGGCGCTCCTTGCCGAAGCTCACCGTGCTGAGGCGGTTGCCCGCCACGCCGCGGCTCACGAGGTAGTCGCGCACCGCGTTTGCGCGGCGATCGCCCAGCGCGATGTTGTATTCGCGCGTGCCCTGCTCGTCCGCATGGCCCTCGATGACGGCGCTGTAGTCGGGGTTGCGGCTCAGCCATTCGGCCTGCGCGTCGAGCACGGCGCGCGCCTCCGATCCCAGCGTGGACTGGTCCACCGCGAAGAACACGCGGTCTCCGACCGTCTCCTGGAAGTAGGCGCGGCTCGTCGGGTCGCTCGCGCTGCCCGCCATGCCGGCCGCCGGCGCGCCGGCCCCTGCGCCCGCGCCGCCTGCATCGTCGTCGAACCGTCCGGCGTCGGTGCAGGCGGCCAGCGCCAGCCCCGCCGCGAGAAGTGCCGCCTTGCTGAAAATGCTCATCTCAGGTTTTCCCGCTCGATCATCGTTGTTGCCTCGTCTCTACCATATCGCCCGGCGCTTGGGAACGCGGGCCGGGTCACGGTTGCAGCGGCCCCCAGGACGGGTCGGACGCGCCGTCGGGCGTCGGCACGCGCTTCAGGTTCCGCCCCGAGACGTCCACCGAGTAGAGCGCCGCGGAGCCTTCGGCCCCCTGCGTTTCCCGCATGAACATGATGACCCGCCCGTTGGGCGACCAGGTCGGCCCCTCGTCCAGGAAGCTCGCCGTCAGCAGCCGCTCTTCCGAGCCGTCGGTGCGCATCACGCCGATGTGAAACCGCCCCTCGGCCTGCTTGGTGAAGGCGATGAGATCGCCGCGCGGCGACCAGACCGGCGTGCCGTAGCGCCCCGTTCCGAAGCTGATCCGGGTGGCCTGCCCGCCGTCCGCCGACATGATGTAGAGCTGCGGCGATCCCGACCGGTCGCTCTCGAAGACGATGCGCCGCCCGTCCGGCGAGAAGCTCGGCGCCGTCTCGATCGAGGGCGCCGAGGTCAGCCGGCGGCTCTGCCCGCTGGACACATCCATCACGTAGATGTCGGTGTTGCCGCCCTGCGCCAGGGAATAGACCACCTGCCGGCCATCGGGGGAGAAGCGCGGCGCGAAGGTGGTGGCGCCGTCGGGCGTGGCCAGCACGCGCCGGCTGACGGAGCCCACGTCGAGCACGTAGACCCGCGGCGATCCGGTTTCGTAACTGGTGTAGAGGACGCGCTGACCGTCGGGGGAGAAGCGCGGGTTCAGCACGATGGAGGCGCTGTCGGTCAGGTACTGCACGTTCGCCCCGTCGTAGTCCATGATCGCGAGACGCTTGCGCCGGTCGCCCTTCGGGCCCGTCTCGGACACGAAGACCACGCGGCTGTCGAAGTAGCCGTCCTCTCCGGTGATGCGGGAATAGACCGCGTCGGCCACCTTGTGCGCCATGCGCCGCCAGCCGTCCGTGGTGCCCGCGAACTGCAGCCCCTCGCCGAGCTCCTGCCCCGCGAAAACGTCCCAGACCCGGAACTTGACGGTGAGCCGATCACCCTGCTGGACGACGGCGCCGGTGATGAGGGCCTGGGCGTTCACGGCCTTCCAGTCCGCGAACTGCACGGGGCTCTGGAAGCTCGTGATCGCGGAGATGTGCGCCTCGCGGGGCACCTCCCGGAAGAGCCCCGTTCCCGTCAGATCCTCGGCCACCACCCGGGCGAGGCGCTGGCCCCACTCCGCCGCACCCGCCGTCTCGGCCACGAAGTCGGGCACCGCGTAGGGCAAGGGCTCGACGACGCCCTCGGTGATCTCGATCCGG
>CAZPCU010000197.1:0-4579 GCA_964585075.1 uncultured Rhodobacterales bacterium | reverse complement strand
CGGAAGCGCTCGTTGAGCTTGGAGCCGGTGCGCAGGTTGCGCAGTTCGACCTGGGCGAAGGCGCCGCCCTTGCCGGGTTTCACATGGTCCACCTTCACGGCGACCCAGAGCCCGCCGTTGTGTTCGAGGACGTTGCCGGGACGGATCTCGTTGCCGTTGATCTTGGCCATTCGACGCAACCTTGACGCAGCCTTGCAGGGATTTCGCGCGCACCTATATATCGCGGATCGCAGGCTGACAACCCGGCCGATATCGTGGTTCAGCAGACGTTACCTATGCGCAGGACGCATGCTAGACATGCATCTCTGCAGTATCCGAATCGCGGGAATTCCGCCATAAGGGCCCTCACGCCCGAAAATGCAAGAGCAAGAACAAGGACAACGAGATGAAAGATTTCGTTGACGGAACGGCGTTCAACGAAGAGCAGGGCAACCGCGCCCGCAAGCTGTTCGCCGCCGTCGTACTGGCCGCTTTGGATGACGCCATCGCGGACGACAAGAAATACGGAAACGGCCCCGAGCAGATCGCCCGGTGGGCCCGGTCGCGTGACGGCCGCGAAGTGCTGAGCTGCGCCGGGATCGACCCGAACGAGCGGGTCGTGGAGGGGCTGATGGAATTCGTCGCGCGGGGCGTGCGCACTTCCGTCGCGCTGTCGCGCGAGGAAAGCGAAAGGCGCCACGCCGCCGAGCAGGCGCAGGCCGAAGCCGCCTGACCCCGCCGGCGGGCTGCCGCCGGCCGGATCGAATAGCGCGCCCCTCGCGGGCGCGCTTTCCTTTTCCGGAGATGGCCGGGTTCAGTCGAGGTCCTGCGCCGTGAGGGCGCGATGAATCTCGCGCCGAACGAGCTTGCGGACGTTCCGGGTGATGCGCTCGCCCAGCTTGCCCTGCAATTCCTCCCGGACGATCTGCGCGACGAGTTCTCTCAGCGCGGCCTCGTCGATGACGCCCTCCGGCTCCGGGGCTTCCGCGGCCGAGCCGTCCTCCTCGTCCGGGGCGGCGGGATCCGGCGCGAGATCCTCCACGCCCCGGGGGGCGGCCGTGTCCGGCACGACGTCCTCTTCCTGCGCGTTGCTGACGGGCGAGACGGCCTCCGGGATGGCCGCGGCGGGTTCCACCCTCTCCCACTCGGGCGCCTCGTCGCCGGCCGCCGTATCCGGGACCACAGCGACGGGCGTCACGACGTCCCAAGCGGGGGTTGCGGCCTTGGTATCGCCCTCTGGGATCGCGGATGCCGGGCCGGCCGGCGTGTCTGCGCCATCCTCGGCGACGTCATCCTCCCAGGGCAGGGCCTCGTCTTCCGTGGCCGGCGCGGGCGCCGCCGCGCCCTCGTCGTCCCACGAAGAGTCATCCCGGTTCAGCAGCGCCTCGAGTTCCGCGATCTTCTCCTCGAGGCTCACCGGGCGAACCGTTTCCGCCTCGGCAGTCCCGTCCTCTGGCGGGGGGGTGGCCATCTCGTCGCCAGGAACCGCCTCGGCGCTGTCCCAGGCCGCGGCCTCGTCCGCGCCACCGATGTCGGTGGTGGCGTCGTTCGGCCACGCCTGGTCCTGCGCCGCGGTCTCGGCAGCCGCGTTCTCGGCAGGCGCCTCGGCCGTCGGCGCCGGTTCGGGTGGCGCGGCAGGGCCGCGCGCGACGCCCGGCGTGGCAAAGATCAACTCGTCCACCGGTTCGTGCTGCACCGGAACCGTCACCCAGCCCTCGTCCTCGGCGATCGAGGCGTCGGATCCGCGTTCAGGGCCCGGCGTGGACGCCTCCGCAGCTGGCGCCGGCCCGGCCGGAACTTCCGCGGCGTCGTCGCCACCTGCCGCGCCAGTATCGTCACCGTCATCCTCAACGGCGTCGTCGCCCGCTTCAGCCGAGTCGACGGGCCAGACCACGGCCTCATCCCCACGGCGTTCCGCCGCCCCGGACAATCCCTTGCGAAGCGCCTCGGCTTCGGCGTGGCGGAAAACCGCGCCCTGGGCATCGTCCCCGTCCGTCTCCTCGGCCGGCCGTTCGGCCTGCGCCGGCTCGTGCACGCGCAGCGCAGGCGTGAGGACCAGGCGGCCGTTTCCGGTCGCGGGCCGGCGGCGTTCGGCCGGGCGGCCGTCCTCCGACACGAGCCGCCGGATGGAGGCGAGGACATCCTCGATATCGGGCTGGGAAACGGGATCTGACATTCGGGGTGCGCTACCGCTCTGCTCTCGTCTGGAAGTGTATCCGCCGCCGCTGAACCGCACAACAGATTGCGCGCCGGTCACTCCTTGCCGATGGCCCGCAACACGCGATCGAGCTCGCGCCCCTGGCGCGAAACCGCAGCCGGCGCGTCCTTGACCAGATTGTAGTACTGCGCCGGGTCGTAGCGTTGCACGGGCAGGTTCAGATCCTCCGCCGTCAGGACGCCGATCGCGGCCAGAAGCTGGTAGGCGGCGATGTAGAGCTGCGCGTTCGCCGCGATGACGTTGGCGCGCGCGTCGAGCAGATCCTGCTCGGCGTCGAGGACGTCGAGCGTGGTGCGCGCCCCGAGGGTCGCCTCCTCGCGCACGCCCTCGAAGGCGAGCTGCGCCGCGCGAACCTCGCGCTGGCTCGCATCGAGCGCAGCGCGCCTGGACTGGACCCGCGCATAGGCGTTGGCCGCGTTCTGCTCTAGCTGGTCGGCGACGACCAGCAGATCGGCCCGCGCGGCGTCCCGTTGGGCCATGGCCTGGCGCACCAGCGCCGTCAGCCGCCCGCCCTGGTAGATCGGCCCCTCCGTGCGGATCGACACGGATCCGTTCCGCCCGAAATCGCGCTCGCCGAAGGTCTCGCTCGCCTGAAGGCCGGCGTTCAGCGAGATTTCCGGACGAAGCCCCGCATCGGCGAGCGCCACGCCGAGTTCGGCCACCGTCACGTCGCGCTGGGCACGCTTGATGTCGGGGTGGTTGCGCACCGCGAGGGCGCGCGATTCCTCGATGGTTGCGGGCAGGCTCGGCAGGGATCCCGGCGGGGAGAGCGCGCCCGGCGCGCGCCCCACGGCGGCGCGGAACTCCTCGATCGCCTCGGTCCGGTCGCCTTCGGCCACCGCGAGGTTGGCGCGCGCGCGGGCGAGCCGCGCCTCGGCGAGCGAGACGTCCGTCCGCGTCACTTCGCCCACCTCGAAGCGGTCCTGCGCGGCACGCAACTCGCGCGAGATGAGGCGCACGTTGTTCTGGCGCAGCGCGACGGTTTCATTCGCCTCCTGGAGCGCGAAATAGGCCGCCACCGCGCGGAGGAGCACGTTCTGCTCCACGCCGATGAGCGCCTGGCGCGTGGCGAGAACCGTCTCCTTCGCGATGTCGATCGCGATGCGGGACTCGCCGAAATCGTAGAGAAGGAGCTGCAGGTTGACGCCGAAATCGGCCTCGGTGTCACCGATCCCGCTTTCGACGAACCCGGCGACCCCCGTGCTGCCCACGTTGCCGAAGTTGCGCCGGAGGTTGGCTTCCCAGTTGATCACCGGGCGCAATGCGGCGACGGCGGTCGCGACGTCCTCGTCGGCGGCGCGCAGAAGCGCGCGGTTCTGCTCCAGCAGACCGCTGTTTTCATACGCGCTCGTCAGCGCGGCGCCGAGAGTCTCAGCCCCCGCGCCACGCGGCGCGGCCGCCACGGCCAGCGCCGCAGCGCCGACCGCGACGCCGAGGCGCGCTGCCTTCCACCATCTCTTCATGCCTGCCGTTCCTCATGTTTGTCGTGTTCGCTCGGCGAGATTATTGTTTTTCGCTCGATAAGTAGTGTCGCCCTAGAGAGTAAACGCCGCGTGACGCTCGAATCCCGCCAGGACCGGGGCGCCCGCGTTGAAGCCGAAGCGCCAGCTCATCGCGCCGTCGAGCCTGTAGCCGATCCGCACCACGCCAAGCGCACCTTCCTGGAAGAGGCAGGCGATCCGGCCCCCATCCTTCAGCTGGTCGGTGATCGCGTCGGGCAGCGTCTCCACCGCGCCCTCGACGAGGATCACGTCGTAGGGGCCATGTTCCGGATCTCCCTCCGTGAGCGGCCCGTGATGCACCGCCACGTTGTCCGCGTTCTGCTCGGCAAGCAGGGCCTGCGCGTCCCGTGCGCGCGACGCGTCGTCCTCGACGGCGACGACCGCCTCGGCCAGCCGGGCGATCACGGCGGCCGCGTAGCCCAGCCCCGCCCCGATGTCCAGCACCAGCTCGTCCGGCTGAATGTCCAGCAAATCCAGCATCTTGGCGAGCGTCCGGGGCTCCAGCACGACACGCCCGTCGCCCAGGTCCACGTTCTCGCCCACATAGGCCGCCTCGCGCTTCTCGCGGGGCACGAAAAGCTCGCGCGGGACTTCGAGCATCGCGGCGATGATCGGGAACTTGGTCACGTCCGCAGGCCGGATCTGCGTGTCCACCATCATCGTGCGGCGCGTGACGAAATCGGTCATTCTGAGCCCTGTGGCCGTGGGTGCTTCCCCGCGGTCTTGCCAGAATCACCCCATTCGGGCAACGCCTGCCGAGAAGATTTCCGCGGCGCTGCGCTCTTGCGGTCGCAGGTGCGATGGGCTATCCCCCGCAAGCCACGGCGGCGAGTTGGCGGAGTGGTTACGCAGCGGATTGCAAATCCGTGTACACCGGTTC
>CAZPCU010000196.1:0-4606 GCA_964585075.1 uncultured Rhodobacterales bacterium | reverse complement strand
TTCATCACCCGCCGCCAGAGCGGGGGCACCATCGCCGCCATGGTCATCACCGGGTAGCCGTACGGGAGCTGCGGCGCCTCCTCCTCGGTGTAGGTCTGCAGCAGCGGGAAGCGCCGGTCGGGCTTGTAATGGTGGTCGGAGTGGCGCTGGAGATTGATGAGCAGCCAGTTGGACGCCTTCTGCGCGGCGTTCCAGCTGTGGCGCGGCTGGACATGCTCGTATTTCCCGTCGCCGAGATGCTTGCGGGTGAGCCCGTAATGCTCGACGTAGTTCACGAGTTCGAGCTGCCAGACGGCGACGAGCGCCTGCCAGAGAAAGAGCGCGAGCCCCGCCCAGCCCGAAAGGGCGAAGGCCGCCGCCAGCATCGCCGCCTGCAACGCCCAGTAGCGCCAGAACGGGTTCTCGCGCGCCCACCATGGCCGGCCCTTGCGCGCCAGCATCTGCCGTTCGGCCTTGAAGGCCGAGGCGAGCGACTGGCGCAGCACGCGGGGAAAGAACCGGTGGAAGCCCTCGTTGTAGCGCGCGGTCACGGGATCGCGGGGCGTTCCGACATAGCGGTGATGCACCAGAAGGTGCTCGGACCGGAAATGCGAGTAGAGCACCATGGCGAGCAGGATGTCGCCGAGCCAGCGTTCCCAGCGGTTGCGCTGGTGCATGAGCTCGTGGCTGTAGTTGATGCCGATGGTGCCGGTGATGACGCCCAGGCCGAAGAAGAGGCCCACGGTCTCGAGCGTGCCCAGATGCTCCGCGCGCGGCACGTACCAGACGAGCCCGAAGAGCGTGAGGAACTGCACCGGCGCCCAGATCCGGGTCACCAGCGTGTACCAGCGAAGCGCCGCGTCCGGCGTGTCCGGATCCGCGTTGCCGGTGTCGAGGCCGAGCACTGCGTCGGCGGCGGCGAAGAGATACCAGGTGACGAGCGGCAGGAGCAGGACCGTCCAGCCGCCCGCCCAGGCCCCGAGCGCCGCGAGCGGCGGCAATGTCAGGGACAGCCAGAACGGCATGGCGGACTGCCAGCGGCTCAGCTGGCTCGGGGGGATTGCGTGAAGTTCCTGCATGGCGCGCGACCGGTCGGTGACGTCGGGCCGGAATGCTAGCATCCGACGGCGCGTCTGGCGACGCTCCGAGGCTCCGCCGTGCCGACCGACCTTGCGTCACGTTCCCGCGGGGTCCACTCAGACGAGGAGCAGCATCCCCGCCAGCCCGAGGCCGAAGCCGGTGACCAGCCCCGCCACGACGACGCCGAAGCGAATCGGCGGGCGGGCCGGCGCTTCGTCTTCGGCGGCCGGCGGACCGTCGGCGGTGGCGAGGGGGGCGTCGGCGGCTTGGCGCGCCTCGATTCGAGCCAGACGCGCCTGGAAATCGGAGTGCTTTGACATCGCCCTGTTCCGTCTTGATGCCTTCGCGGATGGTTTCGCGCCCGGGCGTGGCGGTCTTGCGGAGAGACTGTGGCGAAATCGCGGAGTGTCACAACTTTCGCGCGATATCGAACGCCTTCCGCATTACCGTAGGCAGTTCGGCGGGGCGGAAGGCCCCGGGTTCCACGAAGCGCCCGCGCTCGGGTTCCCGGTCCATCGGCACCAGCGCGGTGCGGAGCGCGAGGCGCAGGTGGAAATGGGTGAAGGTGTGGCGCGCCTCGGCGCCCGCGTCGTGCCATTCGGCCCGGATCGGCGGCGCGGGCGCGGGCGTCCCCTCCACCCACTCGGACCCCGGCCAGCCCAGCATCCCGCCCAGAAGCCCGCTGTCGGGGCGGCGCTCGAGAAGCCAGGCGCCGTCCACCCGCCGGGCGAGGTAGGCGATGCCGTGGCGCACGGGCTTCGGCTTCTTCGGGCTCTTCAGAGGAAGTTCGGCGGCGGTGCCGGCGGCGCGCGCGGCGCAGGGCGCGCGCCAGGGGCAGATGCCGCAGGCGGGGTTGCGCGGGGTGCAGATCGTGGCGCCGAGATCCATCACCGCCTGCGCGTAACAGCCCGGCCTCGCGCCGGGCGTGAGCCGTGCCGCGGCCTCGATCAGTTCGGGCTTCGCGGCGGGCAGGGGTGTGCGGATGTCGTGCAGCCGTGCCATGACGCGCTCCACGTTGCCGTCCACCACCGTCTCGGGGCGGTCGAAGGCGATCGCGGCGATGGCCGCCGCGGTGTAGGGGCCGATGCCGGGAAGCCGGCGCAAAGCCTCCGCACTCTCGGGGAAGCGCCCGCCATGCTCGGCCGTCACCACGCGGGCGCATTTCAGGAGGTTGCGCGCCCTCGCGTAGTAGCCGAGCCCCGCCCACTCGCCCATGACGGCGCCGTCCTCGGCGGCGGCGAGCGCCTCCACCGTGGGCCAGCGGTCCGTGAAGCGGCGGAAATAGTCGCGCACGGCCGCCACCGTGGTCTGCTGGAGCATCACCTCGCTCAGCCAGACACGGTAGGGATCGGGGCGCCGGCCCGCCGCGCGCTCCGCCGGGCCCACGCGCCAGGGCAGCGTGCGCCCGTGGCGGTCGTACCAGGCCAACAGGTCCTCGGCCCGGGCGGATTCACGCAAGCGTGACACGAGTCTGGCTGACCTCTCGGCGGAATGGGCTGGCGCGCGGCGCACGCTGCCTTAGAATAGAGGCGGAGCAGAGGATTCAAGCCGTGACCGAACGCCCCGCGACGACGCGCGGTTTCACCCGCGCCGCGAGCCTCCTGCAATCGCGCATCCGCCGCGTGGGCGAATCCCGCGGCTTCGCGGTGTCGCGTCTGCTCACCCGCTGGGAAGAGATCGCGGGCGCCGACATCGCCGCGGTGGCGCGGCCGGTGAAGGTGAGCTACTCGCAGGGCGGCTTCGGCGCGACGCTGACGCTGCTGACGACGGGCGCGCACGCCCCGGTGCTGGAAATGCAGAAGGAGCGGCTGCGCGCCCGCGTGAACGCCGCCTACGGCTACAACGCGATCGCGCGGCTGCGCATCACCCAGACCGCGCCCGAAGGCTTCGCCGAGGCGCAGGCCGCCTATGCCGGGCCCGGGCCGCGGCCGCGCCCCCGCGGGCCCGATCCGGAGGCCGCGCGCGAGGCCGCGCGCCTCGCCGAACCGGTGGCCGACGACGGGCTGCGCGAGGCGCTGGAGACATTGGCCCGGAACGTGCTCTCCCGCGGGCGCGCCGGCCGAAGCAACTGACGGAGACATGATTCCATGACCAGATACCTCGTTCCCGCCGCGCTCGCGCTCGCCCTCGTCTTCGGGGGCGCCTGGTGGCTCAACCGCGGCCCGGCGGCGCCCGCGGATCTGCCGATGGCCGCCGAGGCGCAGGGCGCGGAGGTGGACACCTCCTCGGTGACCGAGATGGCGCTCGGCGATCCGGACGCGCCCGTGACCGTGATCGAGTACGCCTCCTTCACCTGCCCGCACTGCGCCAGCTTCCACGCCGGCCCCTTCGAGCAGATCAAGGAGAACTACATCGACGCCGGCAAGGTCCGGTTCATCCACCGGGAGGTGTATTTCGACAAGTACGGCATGTGGGCCTCCCTGATCGCGCGCTGCGCGGGGCCCGAGCGCTACTTCGGCCTGGTGGACCTCATCTACGGCAGCCAGAGCGAATGGTCGCGGGCCGGCTCGGACCTCGCCATCGCCAACGAATTGCGCAAGATCGGGCGCATGGCTGGCCTGGACGACGAGCGCATCGAGGCGTGCCTCGGTGACGCCGACAAGCTGCGCACCCTCGTCGCGTGGTATCAGGAGAACGCGACGGAGCACGGCATCAACGCCACGCCGAGCTTCATCATCGATGGCGAGAAGTACTCCAACATGGGCTACGCGGATTTCGCCCGGGTGCTGGACGAGAAGCTCGCCGAGCAATGACCGCGCCGCTCGAAGGGGTCCGCGTCGTCGAGCTGGCCCGGATCCTGGCCGGCCCCTGGGCCGGCCAGATCCTTGCCGATCTCGGGGCCGAGGTCGTGAAGGTCGAAAGCCCCGAGGGCGACGACACCCGCCGCTGGGGCCCGCCCTTCGTGGAGCGCAAGGGCGCCCGCGAAGCCGCCTATTTCCACGCCTGCAACCGCGGGAAGGCGAGCGTCACCGCCGATTTCCGCAGCGCGGAGGGCCGCGGAAAGGTGCTCGACCTCATTGCCGGGGCGGACGTGGTGATCGAGAACTTCAAGGTGGGCGGGCTCGCCAAGTACGGGCTCGACTACGCGAGTCTCGCGCCCGATCACCCCGGCCTCATCTACTGTTCGGTGACGGGCTTCGGGCAGGACGGCCCCTACGCCCACCGCGCGGGCTACGACTACATCATCCAGGGGATGTCCGGGCTCATGTCGATCACCGGCGATCCCGACGGCCCGCCGCTGCGCGCCGGCGTCGCCGTGACGGACATCTTCACCGGTGTCTACGCCGCCACCGCGATCCTCGCCGCGCTGCACCAGCGCACGCGCACCGGGCGCGGCCAACAGATCGACATGGCGCTTCTGGACGTCGCCGTGGCCGTCACCGCGAACCAGGCGATGAACTACCTCGCCACCGGAACGCCGCCGGCGCGCACGGGCAACTTCCACCCCAACCTCGCGCCCTACCAGGTCTTCGCCTGCGCCGACGGGCACATCATCATCGCCACCGGCAACGACGCGCAGTATCGCCGTCTCTGCGGCCTGCTCGGC
>CAZPCU010000195.1:1037-4607 GCA_964585075.1 uncultured Rhodobacterales bacterium | reverse complement strand
CGCGGCGCCGGCGCGGTTGGAGACCACCTGCCCGTCCTTGAAGATGAAGAGCGCGGGAATCCCCCGCACGCCCATGGAGGCCGCGACGTTGGGGTACTGGTCCACATCGACCTTGGCGACCTTGATCTTGCCGGACATCTCCTCGGACAGCTCCTCGAGCGCCGGGCCGATCTGCTTGCACGGGCCGCACCACTCGGCCCAGAAATCCACCACCACGGGGATGTCGGACTGTTTCACCTCGGCGTCGAAGGTGTCGTCGGTGACTGCAACGGTTGCCATCAGATCATCTCCTCGCGGCTGTCATTCGAGCCGCGAAGGTATGTAGGCCATGGCGGGGCGTCAAGGCGGCCCGGCCCGCCGCAGCGCCGCCCTCACGAGATCGCGGGGCAGGGCCATGAGCGCAGCGCTGCGCGTCCAGACGATGGCCGTTTCGGCCTCGCGGCCGGGAAAGACCTGCTCCAGCGCCCCGGCATAGGCCCCCAT
Organism: uncultured Rhodobacterales bacterium; assembly: GCA_964585075.1. Lineage (GTDB taxonomy): Bacteria > Pseudomonadota > Alphaproteobacteria > Rhodobacterales > Rhodobacteraceae > Rhodosalinus. The sequence continues at coordinate 4,124 of CAZPCU010000195.1, read as the reverse complement.
CTGGCGGAGAAGGCCGTCGGGCACGTCCTCGGGGCGGGCGGGGACGGCCGCGTTGGTCTTGAAGTCCACGGCGAGCAACCGGTCCGGCGTGACGACCAGCCGATCGATGGTGCCATGGATGCGCCGGCCGCCCAGCGCGGAGAGCGCCGCGCTCACCGGAACCTCGGCGAGCGTCTCCGGCGCGAAGAGCGCCGCGAGTTCGGGCGCGTCCAGAACGCCGCGGGCCTCGGAAAGAAGCGCGCGCACTTCCGCGGCGGGCGCGGGCTCGGGGGGCTGGCCGAGAAGCCGCGTGGCGAGCGCCTCCCACGCGTCGCGCGGTGCGGCGGGCAGGTGCTCGAGCAGGAGATGAAGCCGGGTGCCCCGGCGCTTCGCCGCCTCCTCGTCGAGCCCGCCCTCTCCGGGCAGCGCCTTCGCGCCGCCCAGATCGGAGGGCGAGAGGGTCTCGGCCCTGGTCGCCACGGGCGGCGCGGGGCGGCGCGCCCAGCCCGGCAGGGCGGGCGGCTCCGTCCCCGGTGTGGCCACCGCCGCTTCCGCCGCGCCCCAGCCCCCGTGCTCCAGCCGGAGTCCGGCGGCGTCCTTCCCGGGAAAGCCGAAATCATGCGCCGCCGCGCCGCGGCGCTCGAGCCCGACGCGCACCTGGTCGTGCCAGGCCCGCCCGTCCTTGCCGAGATCGCCCGCCGCGGCGACGATGAGCCAGCTCTCCGCGCGGGTCATGGCGACGTAGAGGAGGCGGTCGCGCTCCGCCTCCAGGGCGGCCACCGCGGCCTCCCGCGCCGCCAGCAGACGGGCCGGCGACTCCTCCGCCGGCATGGCCCAGAAAACGGCGCCGCCCTCGGCGACCAGCTTGTCGCGCAGGCGGATCTCCCGCTTGCCGCTGTCGGGCAGGATCACGACGGGCGCCTCCAGCCCCTTGGCGCCGTGCACGGTCATCACGCGAATGCGGTCGCCCGCGGCGTCCATCTGGCGCTTGATCTCCTGGTCGTCGGCCTGCATCCACTGGAGAAAGCCGGTCAGGCTCGGCACGTCGCCGCGCTCGTAGGCGAGCGCCTGGGCGAGCAGCGCGTCGATCCCGTCCTGCGCCTCCTCGCCCAGCCGCCCGATCAGGCGGCGCCGGCCGTCGTGGCGGATCAGGATGCGCTCGACAAGGTCGTAGGGGCGCAGGAACTCGGCCTCGGCCATGAGATCGTCGAGCATCGCGTAGGCCTCGGGAAACTCGGCCTTGCGGCGGGTGAGCGCCTGCCAGAGATGCCGCTCTTGGCGGCGATGGGCGAGGTCGAAGAGTTCCTGCTCGGAAAACCCGAATAGCGGCGAGCGCAGCGCGGCGGCGAGCGAAAGGTCGTCCTCGGGCAGGTCGAGCACCTGCAGGAGCGCGCCGAGATCGCGCACGGCGAGTTCCGCGCCGAGCTTCAGCCGGTCCGCGCCGGCCACGGGCAGGCCGCGCGCCTTGCAGGCGCGGATGATCTCCTGGAAGAGCTCGGATCGGCGCTGGACCAGCACCATGATGTCGCCGGGCCGCACGGGCGCGAGGCGCCAGCCGGGCGCGCCGCCGGTCGCCTTGGCCACGGGCGCCCCGCTTTCGATCATCCGCTGGATCTCCTCGGCGATGCGCCGGGCGAGCCGGACCGCGTGATGGCTCTCGCCCGTGCGATCGACGGGCGCATACCACGGTTCGTCCCCGGGCTTCTCGGCCCTGGGCACCACCGGCCAGAGATCCACCCGCCCGGGCATGTCCTCCTTGAAGGCGATATGCGGCTCGCCCCCGGAAAACCCGGCCTCCGCCCGGCCCTCGAAGGTGGCGTCCACCAGCCCCAGGATCGCGGGCGAGGAGCGGAAGGAGTGATCGAGCGACAGCGACTGGAGCGGCCGCTCCGAGCCTTCGAGCCGGCGCGCGAACTCCGCCTGCATCCGGTCGAAGGCGCCCGGATCCGCGCCCTGGAAGGAATAGATCGACTGCTTCTTGTCGCCGACCACGAAGATGCTGCGCCCGGCATCGGGGCGCGCGCCCTCGCCGGCCGTGAACTCGCGCGCGAGAAGCTCGATCACCGCCCATTGCTCGGGGCTCGTGTCCTGCGCCTCGTCCACGAGGATGTGATCGAGCCCGCCGTCGAGGCGGAAAAGCACCCAGTCCGTCACGGCGGGGTCCGAGAGCAGCCGGCGCGCGTGCAGGATCAGGTCGTCGAAATCGAGCCATCCGCGCCGCTGCTTCTCCGCCTCCAGCTTCTCGAGGAAGGGCCGCGCGAAGGCATGGAGCGCGTGGGTGCGCCGCGCGGCCTCGAGCGCGAGCCGCGCCTCGCGGGCGGCCTCGACCCGCTCCATGAGCGCCTCGAGCGCCGGGACATGGGGCGCGAAGGCACCCTCGCGGGCGCGTTTCGTGGGGAAGCTGCCGATCTTCGCGGCGAAGGGCGCCTTGGTCTTGGCGCCGTAGAGGAAGAGGCGCTCCAGCTCGGGCAGCGCGTCCATGCCGAGCGCGCCGAGCCGGGCGAGCCTCTGGCCCGCCTTCCCGTCGTTGCCGCCGCTTTCCAGAAGCGCGGGGATGAGCGCGTCCAGAAGCACCCGTTCGCCCCCCAGAAAGACCCGGGCCTCGATCGACGCCTCGTCGGTGTCGGGCGGCAGGCCGAAAAGCGCGAGCGCGTCCTCCCATCCGAGGGGCTGCGCGAAGCCCTCGCGGTGCTTCACGATCTCGGCGGTGAGCGCCTCGAGCGCGCCGTCGTCCGCCTGGGCGGCGAGCGCCTCGACCACGGCCGCCTCCGGCCCCTCGGCCATGCGCTCCACGATCTCGGCGCGGAGAAGCGCGCCGGCGCGATCCTCCATCTCCGAAAAGCCCGGGGTCACCCCGGCCTCGAGCGGGAAGCGGCGCAGGAGCCCCGCGCAGAAGGCGTGAATGGTCTGGATCTTCAGCCCGCCCGGCGCCTCTATGGCGCGCGCGAACAGCGTCCGGGCGCGGCGGAGGCGCGCGGAGTCGAGCCTGTCTTCCTCGCCCAGCCTGGCGAGCTCCTTGCGAAGCGCATCGTCCTCCAGCATCGCCCAGCCGCCCAGCCGCGCGAAGAGGCGGTTCTGCATCTCGCTCGCCGCCGCCTTGGTGTAGGT
>CAZPCU010000195.1:0-1027 GCA_964585075.1 uncultured Rhodobacterales bacterium | reverse complement strand
GTAGGTGAGGCAGAGGATGCGTTCCGGTGCGACGCCGTTCAGGAGGAGCCGCGCCACCCGGTCGGTGAGCACGCGGGTCTTGCCCGATCCGGCATTGGCGGCAAGCCAGGTCGAGAACTCCGGCGCGGCGGCCTCCACCTGCCGCTGGCTGGCGGCGTCGCGCGGGCTCATGTCAGATCCTCCGGGCGGGGCTCGTCGGCGTCGTCCCACTCCCCGAAACGGGCGAGATGGTCGTAGTCGCCCTCCATGCGCTCGCTCTTGACGGCGTGGCGCGAGGTGAAGCCCTTCGCGGGGTCCCGGAAAAGCGCGATCAGGTCTTGGAGCCGGGCCCAGACCTCATCGGGCGACTCCTCCTCCAGGGGCGCTGGGGCCTCCTTCGGACTCGCGCCGAGGCCGATGTAGGCCGCCCCCGCCACGGGTGCGGGGCCGATCTCGTCGAACGCCCCGCGCTCGGCCATGGCGGCGGTCAGGAGGAGCTGCTTGTCGAAGGCTCTTTGTTCCTTCTCGCCCGGGGGCGCGCCGGTCTTGTAGTCGTAGAGCCAGAGCGCGCCGGCCTCGTCCCGGTCGATCCGGTCGGCGCGGGCCGAGAGGGTGAAGCCGAGCTCCGCGATCTCCGCCGCGCCCCGCGCCTCGAAGGCGCACGGTTTCGCGCGGGCGCGGCGTTCCGTTTCCGTCGCCACGAACCAGGCCGCGACGCGGGCGAGGCGCGCCAGCCAGAAGGCGCGGGTGGCGGCCCATGGCACCGCCCTGTCCAGCACCTCCCGCGCCACGGCCTGGAACTCGGCCTCGGTCAGCCGCGCGCGCGCGTCTGCGCGCTCCTTGATGAACCGTTCCAGCACCGAATGGGCGACGATGCCGCGCAGGAGCGCGTCGGGCGGGCGGTCGAGCGGCTCCAGCGGACGAAGCCGGAGCACGTGGCGCGCGTAGATGGCGTAGGGGTCGCGGATGAGCTTTTGGATCTCGGTGACGGAGAGGCGCGCGGGCCGCGCCTCGGCCGGCGGGCGGGGCGACGGGCGGCGGGCCGGGT
>CAZPCU010000194.1:0-4640 GCA_964585075.1 uncultured Rhodobacterales bacterium | reverse complement strand
CACCGCCCGCGGCTCCGTCGGCGTGGCCACCCGCGGCGAACGCGGCGCGCTCGCCTTCAACCTCGCGCGCACCGAGACGGACGGCATCTCGGCGCGGGCGGGCGATGCGGAGGAGGACGGCTACGACGAGACCTTCCTGTCGCTCTCTGGCGACTACGAGGCGGGCGACGGCGTGGTGCTGGGCTTTTCGGCCTTCCACCGCGACGCCGAGGCCGAGATCGACCGCTCCGCGGTGGACAACAGCGGCACGAACACGGTGGAGCAGACCGGGGCGCGCATCTACACCGAGATCGCGGCCTTCGGCATGGACCACAGCTTCAGCTACGCGGCGTTCCGCTCCGAGCGCCGCGATCCGGGCGGTTTCGTGAGGGCCTTCGACGGCGACCGTCGCCAGCTCTCCTATCTCGGCACGGCCGAGCTCGCCGGCGGGACCACGCTCAGCTTCGGCCTCGACCGGACCGAGGAGGAGTTCGACACGGACACGGATCAGGGATCGTCCATCACCACCTCCGCCCTGGCCGAGGCGATCTTCCGGCCGCGCGACGATCTCGATCTCGCGCTGTCGCTGCGCTACGACGACAACGACGATTTCGGGGGAAACAGTTCGGGGCGCGTCGCGCTCGCCTGGCGCGTGCAGCCCGACACCACGATCCGCGCCGTCATCGGCACCGGCTTCCGCGCGCCGTCGCTCTTCGAACGCTTCAGCGCCTTCGGGGACCCGACCCTCGACGTGGAGAAGAGCCGCAGCGTGGAGCTCGGCCTCGAGCGCCGCTTCGGCGAAGAGAGCTTCCTGCAGGCGACGGCCTTCTACGCCGAGATCGACGACCTCATCCAGTTCGACCCCGCCTCCGTCGCCTGCGGCAGCGGCTTCGGCTGCTACAATCAGGTGCCCGGCAAGACCGTGACGAAGGGCGTGGAGATGGAAGGCCGCTACGCCTATACCGACCGCGTGGCGTTCTTCGGCACATATACCTACACCGATGCCGAGACGGACGGCGCGCGGCTGGCGCTCGTGCCGCGCCACGACCTCACCCTCGGGGTGGACGTGGATTTCACCGACCGGTTCCGCGGGAGCTTCGACGTGCAGCATGTGGCGGACGTGGAGCCGAGCGCCTTCGCGCCGGCGGGCAACAAGGTTGGCGACTACACGCTGGCCAATCTCGGCTTCGCCTACGAGGTGACCGAGGCGGCCGAGGCCTACCTGCGGGTGGAGAACCTCTTCGACGAGGACTACGAGACGGTGGGCGGCTTCAACATGCCGGGCCGGGGGATCCATGTCGGGCTGCGTGCCTCGTTCTGATCGGCGGCTCCGGCGTGCCGCGGCGGCGCTCGGGCTCTGGCTCGGGCTTTCCGCCGCGGCGGCGTCCTGGGCGGCAGGCGTCGATGCGCCGCAACGGGTGGTCTCGATCAACCTCTGCACCGACCAGCTCGCCATGATGCTCGCGGCCCCCGGGCAGCTCCACTCGGTGACGAACCTCGCCGCCGATCCGCGGGTCTCCGCCATGGCCGAAAAGGCCGCGGCCTACCCGCTCAACCGCGGCCGCGCCGAGGACATCTACCTCATGCGCCCCGACCTCGTGCTCGCCGGGCGCTACACCGCCCGGCCCACCGTGGCCATGCTCCGCCGCCTCGGCATTCCCGTGGTCGTCTTCGATCCCGCCCTGTCGCTCGACGAGGTGCGCGACCGGATGGTGAAGATGGGCAAGGCACTCGGGCGGGAAGAGGCCGCCGCGCGCGCGGTGGCGGACTTCGACGCGCGGCTTGCCGCGCTCCGCGAGGACGTGGCGCGCCGGCCGGACGCCGCGCTCTACTACGCCAACGGCTATACGGCGGGCGGCCGGACCCTCGCCGGGCAGATCCTTCTCGCCGCGGGATTCGAGAACGTGGCCGTCTCGGCCGGGCTCGCGGCAGGGGGGCGGCTGCCTCTCGAACTGCTCGCGCTGTCGCAACCCGAGGCGCTCGTCACCGCGCGCCCCTATCCCGGCGCCTCCCGCGCGGAAGAGATCCTCGACCACCCGGTGGTCCGCGCGCTCCGCCGGAGCCGCGCCGCCGGCGCCTTCGCCGACCGCGACTGGGCCTGCGGCACGCCCCATGTGCTGGGCGCCATCGAGGAGCTCGTCGCGCTGCGCCGGGCCTTGCCCGAAGGTCGAACGGAGTGACGCGGCTCGCGCTCCTCCTCGCGGTGCTCGTCGCGGCCCTCTTTCTGGGCTCGCTCACCATCGGCCCGGCGGGCGTGGGCGCGGGCGAAAGCCTGCGCGCCCTCGCCGCGGGCGATGCCGGCCCGCTCACCCTCGTGATGCGCGAGATCCGCCTGCCACGCGCGCTCCTCGGCGCCATGGTGGGCGCGAGCCTCGGGCTGGCGGGCGCCGCGATGCAGGGCTATCTTCGCAACCCCCTGGCCGAGCCGGGGCTCATCGGCGTCTCCGGCGCGGCGGCGCTCGGCGCGGTGATCGCGCTTCAGACGGGCCTCGCGGCGAGCTGGGCGCTCGGGTTGCCCGCCGCCGCGCTCGCCGGGGCGCTCGCCGCCGTGCTTCTCGTCGTCGCTCTGGCCGGCCCGCGCGGCGGATCGCTGACGCTGATCCTCGCCGGCATAGCGATCTCCGCGCTCGCCGCCGCGCTCACCTCGCTGGTGCTCAACCTCTCGCCCAACCCCTTCGCGGCAAGCGAGATCGTCTTCTGGATGATGGGCTCGCTCGCCGACCGCTCGATGAGCGATGTCTGGATCGCCCTGCCCTTCACCGCGCTCGGCTGGGCGCTTCTGATGACGATGGGCCGCGGGCTCGACGCGCTCACGCTGGGCGAGGACGCGGCGGGCGCGCTCGGGATCCGGCTCGGGCGGCTGCAGGCCGCGCTCGTCCTGGGCACGGCGAGCGCGGTGGGCGCGGCGACCGCCGTGGCGGGCACCATCGGCTTCGTCGGCCTCGTCGTGCCGCATCTTCTGCGCCCGCTCGTGGGCGCGCGGCCCTCGCGGCTGCTCTGGGCCTCGGCGCTCGGCGGCGCGGCCATGGTGCTCGCCGCCGACATCGCGGTGCGCCTCGTCCTGCCCGAGCGCGACCTGAAGCTCGGCGTGCTGACCGCGCTCGTGGGCGCGCCGCTCTTCCTGCACCTCATCTACCGGACGCGGAGGGAGATGGGATGAGCCTCCTCTCGCTTTCGGGCCTCTCCGTGCGGCTGCGCGGCCGCGACGTGCTGGCGGGCGTCACCCTCGACATCGGCCCCGGAGAGTTCGTCGGGCTGATCGGCCCCAACGGGGCGGGCAAGACCACGCTCATGCGCGCGGCGCTCGGCCTTCTGCCCGCCCGCGGCCAGAGCAGCCTCGCCGCGCTTCCGCCCGGCGCCCGCGCCCGCGCCGCCGCCTGGATGCCCCAGGCGCGCGAGATCGCCTGGCCCGTCAGCGTCGAGACGCTGGTGACGCTCGGCCGGATCCCGCACATGGCCGGCGGCCAGCGCCCCACCCCGGCCGACGTCGCCGCGGTGGACCGGGCGCTTGCCGCGATGGGGCTCGAGGCGCTCCGCCACCGGACGGCCACGCGCCTCTCGGGCGGCGAGCAGGCACGCGCGCTGATCGCCCGGGCGCTTGCGCAGGACACGCCCCTCGTCGTGGCCGACGAACCCATCGCGGGGCTCGATCCCGCGCACCAGATCTCCACGATGAAAAGCTTCGCGCACCTCGCCCGGGAAGGGCGCGCGGCGCTCGTCTCGATCCACGATCTGGGCCTCGCCGTGCGCCACTGCACCCGGCTCGTCCTGCTCGACGGCGGGCGGGTGGCGGCCGACGGACCGCCCGGCGAGGTGCTGACGCCCGCCCGCCTCGCCGAGGTGTTCCATGTCCGCGGCTTCTTCGAGGCCACCGCGGACGGCCCCGTCTTCCAGGCGCTCGACGTGGTCGGCTAGAGCCGGCCGCGCTCAGCCGTCCGCGACGCCCGCCTCCGCGAAGGTCGCCATCCCGTCATGGCAGGCGAGCGCCGCGCGGACGATGCCGAGCGCCAGCGCCGCGCCGGAGCCCTCGCCCAGCGCCATGTCGAAATCGAGCACCGGGCGGCGGCCCATCGCGTCGAGAAGGCGGCGGCTCCCCGGCTCGCGGCTGACATGCCCCGCGAGGCAGTGATCGAGCGCGCCGGGCGCCGCGGCATGGAGCGGGGCCGTGGCGGCGGTGCAGATGAAACCGTCGAGCAGCACGGGAATGCGCCGCGCGCGCGCCTCGAGCACCGCCCCGCAGATCGCCGACTGCTCGCGCCCGCCGATCCGGGCGAGCCACGCCAGCCCGCTCGCCCCTGCATGGCGGGCGAGCCCGGCCTCGACCGCCGCGACCTTCCGCGCCCGCACGGCCTCGTCAGCGCCGGTGCCGGGGCCGACCCATGTCTCTGACGGGCCGCCGAAGACGGCGGCCGCCAGCGCCGCCGCGACGGTGGAATTGCCGATGCCCATCTCGCCCAGCACGAGGATGTCCGCCTGCGGATCCACCGCCGCGGCGCCCCGGCGCATGGCGTCGAGCGTCTCGTCCTCCCCCATCGCCGGTCCTTCGGTGAAATCGCCGGTCGGGCGGTCGAGGTCGAGCGCGAAAACATCCATGTGGGCGGAAAAGATTTTTGCCAACTGGTTGATCGCCGCCCCGCCGGCGCGAAAGTTCTCCACCATCT
>CAZPCU010000193.1:906-4652 GCA_964585075.1 uncultured Rhodobacterales bacterium | reverse complement strand
ATGGGCTTCGTGATGCTGGGGATGCCGGATCCCGACCTTGGCGAGGCGCTGGCGCGCTTCCCGGTCCTGATCGCGGGCGGTGCGTTCACGGGCTGGCTGCGGCGCGGGTGGCGGTCTGGGTGATGGCGCTCTTCAGCCGGCACGAGCTGGCGCAGATCTCGATCTCGATCGCGCTGCCCTACCTCGCCTATATCGGGGCGGAGCAGAGCATCGGCGCCTCGGGCGTCATCGCCGTGGTCGCCGCGGGCCTGACGCTGAACCTCACCGGGCCCGGGCGCCTGCCGCCGCAGGCCTGGGCGAACCTGCGCGAGCTCTGGGACGTGCTGGCGCACTGGGCCGGGGCGCTGATCTTCATCCTCGCGGCGCTGCTGATCCCGCGGCTTCTGGAAGAGGTGCGCGTCGAGGATTTCGTTCTCGTCGGCGTGGTGATCCTCGCCGCCATCGCGGCGCGGGCCGTGATCCTGTGGGGGCTTCTGCCGCTGCTGACGGCGCTCAGGCTCTCTCCGGCCGTCGAACGGCCCTACCGGATCGCGATCCTCTGGGGCGGTCTGCGGGGCGCGGTGACGCTTGCGCTGGCGCTCGCTGTCACCGAAAGCTTCCGCGTGCCGGACGACATCAGCCGCGTCGTGGGCATCCTCGCCACCGGTTTCACGCTCTTCACGCTGATCGTGCAGGGCACGACGCTGCGGCTCGTGATCGCCCGGCTCGGGCTCGACCGGCTCTCGCCCATCGACGAGGCGCTGTCGCGGCAGGTGGTCGCCGTCGCGCTGCAGACGGTGCGCGAGGACGTGGCGCGCACCACCGAGAACTACGAGCTGAGCCGCGACACCGTGCGGGCCGAGGCCAAGCGGTTCGGCGAGCGGCTGGACGCCGCGGTGAAGTCGGCCGAGGCCAGCGCCGACATCCTCGACCGCGACAGGATCACGCTGGGGCTCATCGCGCTGGCCGGCCACGAGCGGGACATGATTCTGGCGCGCGTGCGCGAGCGGACGATCTCGGCGCGCATGGCCGAACAGGTCCTGTCGGATGCGGACCGGCTGATCGAGGGCGCGCGCAGCCAGGGCCGCAGCGGATACCAGCGCGCGGCCCGGCGCAGCATCGCCTATGGCCGGGCGTTCCGCGCCGCCTTGGCTCTGAACGCCCGTCTGGGCCTGTCGGCGCCGCTGGCGCGCATGACCGCCGACCGGTTCGAGCTTCTGCTCTCGCAGCGGCTGATCCTGCGCGATCTCGGCGCCTTCATCGACGGCCGCATCCGGCGCATCCACGGGCGGCGCGTGGCCGAATTGCTGCACGAACTCCTCGCCCGCCGGATCGAGATGGTGGAGACCGCGCTGGAAGGGCTGCGCCTGCAATATCCGGGCTATGCCGAGGAACTCGAGCGCCGCTTCATCCGCCGCACGGCGCTCCGGCTGGAAGAGCGCGAATACACCGCGATGCGCGAGGACGGGCTGATCGGCGCGGAGGTCTACACCGCGCTGATGCAGGATCTGGATGCCCGCCGGGCGGTCGCCGAAGGGCGCCCGCACCTCGACATCGCGCTTCAGCGCGCCGAACTCGTGCGGCAATTCCCGCTCTTCGCCGATCTCGACGATACCGCGCTGAGGCGCCTCGGCCGCGCGCTCGAGACGCGCTACGTCAACGCCGGCGAGGTGATCATCCGCAAGGACAGCCTCGCCAGGAGCGTGTTCTTCATCGCCTCGGGCGCCGTGGAGATTGAAGCCGCGGGCCAGACCTGGCGGCTCGGCCGCGGCGAGATGTTCGGCCAGATGGCGATCCTGATGAAGAAGGCCCGCCGAGCCGAGGTGCGCGCCATCGCCCCCTCGACGCTTCTGGTGCTCGACGAGGCGCGGTTCCGCCGCCTGCTGGGCCGAAGCTCGGCGTTGCAGGAGGCCGTGCGTGCGAGCGCAGAGAAGCGGGGGATCGAACCGGACGACCTCTTCGCAGGAGAGGGACCGGCGCCTGCAACGGACACCCGCGCGACGGCGTGAGGCCGCTTCGCCAGCGCGTCGAACGCGTTGACGTTGCGGCCGTCCTGGCTCGCGCAGCGGCGATGACCTGCGCGTTGGCCGCGCGCGTCTCGAGCGCCATCCCGAGATGCCGCAGCTGCTGACGGGGGTGCAGATCGCAGGCTATAACGATCTGCGTGGCTATGCCGTGGCCGATCCCTGCGATACCGTGCCAGGCGGAGATAACCGGAAATGTGGCAGCGCCACCAGGATTGCGGGTACTGAGCCCGGCGAGGAAGCCGAAGGAGGCATCGCGTGAAACGCATCTTCATCGCAACATGTTCCATAATGCTGACGCCTCTCGCGGCGCTTGCCGATGTCCTTGAGCCGCACGAGGTCGCTCCCGGCGTCTGGGCGATCGAGGGGCCGGCGACCCAGCGAGCCTCCGAGAACCTCGGCAACAACGCGACCTTCGGCCTCATCGAGACGGAGGCGGGCGCCGTGCTGGTCGATCCCGGCGGCTCCCGGGCCGGGGCGGAGATGCTCCACGACGTGGTGCGCTCGTTGACCGACGCGACCGTCACGCATGTCATCGACACCGGCGGCCAGGACCACCGCTGGCTCGGCAACGGCTACTGGCAGGCGGAGGGCGCGACGGTCATCGCCTCCGAAGCCGCCGTCGCGGATCAGCGGGCCAGGGCCTCGGTGCAGATGACGGTGCTGTCGCAACTGCTGGGCGATGGACTTGCCGGCACGGAACCGGCCTTCGCGGATATCGCTTTCTCCGAAAGCTACAGTTTGCAGTTGGGCGGCCGGGAGATCGAGATCCGCCATCCCGGTCCGGCCCATACGCCGGGCGACAGCTTCGTGTGGCTGCCGGAAGAGCGCATCGTCTTCACCGGCGACATCGTCTATGTCGGCCGTGTTCTCGGCGTGATGGAGTTCTCCGACACCGCAGCCTGGCTGGAGGCATTCGCTGCGATCGAGGCGCTGGAGCCCGCCCATCTGATCCCGGGTCACGGCCCGCCGACCACGCTGGCGCAAGCGCAGGCCGACACGCGCGACTACCTTGCGAACCTGCGCGCCCGCATGCGGGAACACATCGACGCAGGCGGCGACATCATCGGATCGGTCGAGATCGACCAGTCCGCCTTCGCTTACCTCGAGCAGTTCGAAGCCCTTGCCGGCCGGAACGCCCAAACAGTGTTCCAGCAGATGGAGTGGGAGTGAGCGTCGTGGCGGCGCTGGCCGTCCTGGACCTGCAACAGATCGACGTCGCGCCGTGTGAGCCAGCCGTCACGACCGCAGCTGTCGCATCGATCCCCACGGCAAGCCTTGGACGCACGCTGACCTGCCCGGGCCCACCGGCTCCGATTGGTCATGAGCGGGAGGATGGCGCTATCAGGCTGCCCCGGGGCGACCGCCAGATCCTCCCCGGTCGCGCGACGGCCGGAGCGCATCCATCCCGTCACGGGCCGCCGGCCCCTGCCGACATCTTTGTCAAAAGGCGGGAGCCACCTTGCCGAGCCTGGCCCGATCAATCAATGGCGTCCGGGGATATCGGCGCGCCGCGGCGCAAACGCCGGCGGGCGAGAGGATCGTGGAGCTTTTCCGCGAGTTTGACCGGAGCTTTGCCCCCATTTGGGGATAGTGGCGGTGCGTCGTTGCGGCAGAATTGTGGCGGAATCCTGTCTGCGTTGCGACCTCCAGCCGGCCGCGCTGCGGACGTGCTGGGGAAGGGACAACGGCGGTCGGGTCGCGTGCAACAGCGGTGCCGCCGGGGAAGGGCGGCGACGTGAA
>CAZPCU010000193.1:0-896 GCA_964585075.1 uncultured Rhodobacterales bacterium | reverse complement strand
CTGCCCGATCGTCTACCAGGACGCGGACCCGTTCGCCCCCGACTACAACGACGGCATCTGGGAGGCGACGGACAACGGCGCCAATGTCATCGACCTGAACGACCACGATGCGTCCGACAACGCGCGCGGACGCCTTGGCGACGACGCGCTCTACGGCAACGAGAACGGCAACCGGCTGCAGGGCGACGAGGGCCACGACTACGTCGAGGGTCGTCTCGGGCGCGACATCATCACCGGCGACGCGGGCGACGACTGGCTCTTCGGCGGCGACGGCACGAACATCACCGCGGACGGCGACGACTGCCTCGACGGCGGCGCGGGGCGGGACTGGATCGACGGCGAGAACGGCGACGATCTCGTGATCGGCGGGGCGGGCGCGGACGTGCTCTTCGGTTCGGCCGGGGCGGACGCGATGTTCGGCGACGACGGCGATTTCGGGCTCGGCGGCGACGGCGACGACAGCGACGGCGACGCCGCCGACTGGATGTCCGGAGGGGCCGGCGACGACGTGATGGACGGCGAGGGCGGCGACGACTGCATGTTCGGCGACTCCGGCGACGACACCATGTATGGCCGGACCGGCAACGACAGGATGTCCGGCGGCCTCGGCAACGATCGCATGGCCGGCGGCCTCGGCGATGACCTCGTGCTCGGCAACGAGGGCGACGACGAGCTGTTCGGCGACGTGCGCCGCGGCCAGGGCGACGACCTCGACTTCGGCTCCGACACCTGGCTCGGCGGGCTGGAGGGCGCTCCGGGCGGCGACGACGTCATGGCCGGCGGGTCGGGCGACGACATCATGGATGGCGGCGCGGGCCGCGACTGGATGGCCGGCGAGAGCGGCGAGGACCTGATGTTCGGCGGCCGCGGCAGCGACATGATGGACGGCGGCGCGG
>CAZPCU010000192.1:0-4660 GCA_964585075.1 uncultured Rhodobacterales bacterium | reverse complement strand
GGAATACCGCAAGCACGAGCAGGACGGCGCGCCGGAAGAGAATTACGGCCTCTGGGCCGCCGACCAGATCGAGAAGGTGATCCTCGAGGAGGGCCCCGACACCGTGGGCGCACTTTGCCTGGAACCCGTGACGGCGGGCGGCGGCGTGATCCCGCCGCCTTCCGGCTACTGGGAGCGGGTGCAGGAGATCTGCCGGAAATACGACATCCTGCTGCACATCGACGAGGTGGTCTGCGGCGTCGGCCGCACTGGCACGTGGTTCGGCTACCAGCAGTTCGGCGTCGAGCCCGACATGGTGACCATGGCGAAGGGCGTCGCCTCTGGCTACGCCGCGATCGCCTGCCTCGTCACGACCGAGGAGGTCTTCGAGATGTTCAAGGAACACCCCGAGGATCCGCTCGACTACTTCCGCGACATCTCCACCTTCGGCGGCTGCACGGCCGGCCCGGCGGCGGCGCTCGAGAACATGGCCATCATCGAGGAGGAGGGCCTGCTGGAGAACACCACGGTCATGGGCGCGCGGCTGATGCAGCGGCTGCACGAACTCCGGGAGAAGCACGCCGTCGTGGGCGACGTGCGCGGCGCGGGCCTCTTCTGCGGGGCAGAACTCGTGACCGACCGCGCGACGAAGGAGCCCGTGGACGAGAAGCTCGCCCAGAAGGTCGTGGCGGAGTGCAACGCGCAGGGCGTGATCATCGGCGTGACGAACCGTTCGGTGCCGGGCAGGAACAACACGCTCTGCTTCTCGCCCGCGCTGATCGCGACGGCGGACGACATCGACCGCATCGCCCATTCCGTGGACGAGGCGCTCTCCCGCGTCTTCGGCTGATCCGGCGGGGCGGCGCCCCGCCCCCCCGCCGCGGCAACGGCATCGCATCGCATCGCATACGGCGAGGAGGGCGCGCCCCCGAACGTGAGTCCAGTTTGCGCGGGCGCACCGGTCCAGATACCATGCGGCGCATGGGTATCCCCGCCGAGAGCTTCTTCCTCGACCCCGAGGGGACGGGCACGCTTCAGGCGCGCATCCAGCAGATGATCGCGCAGGCGATCCTGTCGGGCCGCCTGCGGCGCGGCGACAAGCTGCCCTCGACCCGCAGCATGGCCGCGCATCTGGGCGTGAGCCGCATCACCGTCACCCTCGCCTATACCGAACTCCTGGCGAACGACTACCTGACGTCCAAGGGCCGCTCCGGCTACTTCGTCTCGGGAAACGCGCCGGAGCCGCCCGCCTTCCCCGCCGCGCGCCCGCCGCGGGAAGACGCCGTGGACTGGACCCGCGCCCTCGGCCAGCGCTTCTCGGGCGGGGCGACCCCGCGCAAGCGGCCAGACTGGGCGCGCTTCCGCTTCCCCTTCATCTACGGGCAGGCGGACCCGTCGCTCTTCGACCACGCGAACTGGCGACTCTGCGCCCTGAAGGCGCTGGGCGCGAAGGACTTCCCCGCCCTCGCCCACGACCTCTACGACCAGGACGACCCGCCGCTGCTGGAGTTCCTCGCGCGCCACACGCTGCCCCGGCGCGGGATCGAGGCGCGGCCGGAAGAGATCCTGATCACCCTCGGCGCGCAGAATGCGCTCTGGCTGACCGCGCAGGTGCTCCTCACGCAGCGCCGGAGGGCGGCGATCGAGACGCCCTGCTACCACGCGCTCCGCGACATCCTCACCCAGTCGCGCTGCCACATCTCGCCCGTGCCGGTCGATGCCGACGGGCTGCCGCCCGACGCCGTCCCCGACGGCACGCATGTCGTCTTCACCACGCCGAGCCACCAGTGCCCGACATCCGCGACCATGCCGCTCGAGCGCCGCCACGCGCTTCTGGAGCGGGCGCGCACGCTCGACGCGCTCATCGTGGAGGACGACTACGAGTTCGAGATGGCGTTCCTCAAGCCGCCGCTCCCGGCGCTGAAGTCGCTCGATGCCGACGGCCGGGTGATCTACGTGGGCAGCTTCTCGAAGCCGCTCTTCCCGGGCCTGCGCCTCGGCTATCTCGTGGGGCCGCGGCCCTTCATCCGCGAGGCGCGCGCGCTCCGCGCCTCCGTGCTGCGCCATCCGCCGGGCCTCGTGCAGCGCAGCACCGCCTATTTCCTGAGCCTCGGCCACTACGACGCGATGATCCGGCGCATGGGCCGCGTGCTCGCCGAGCGCCGCGCGGTGATGGAAGAGGCGATCGCGGCGCACGGCCTCGAGATCGCGGGGCGGGGGGCGTTCGGCGGCTCCTCGTTCTGGATGCGCGCGCCCGAAGGCACCGACACCGCGGCGCTCGCCCGGAAGCTCGAGCGCGAGGACGTGCTGATCGAGCCGGGCGCCCCCTTCTTCGCCGGGAGGCAGGCGCCCTCGGAGTTCTACCGGCTGGCCTGGTCCTCCATCCCGTCGGAAAGGATACCCGAAGGCGTGGCACGGCTGGCGCGCGCCCTCGCCTGATCTGGCCTTATCCGGGGTCACGCGCTGGCCCTATCTGGGCGCGCGGCGGAGACGTAGCTTCGCACAAGCCATGCAGGGCCGCGACGCCCCTGTGCCCGACCCGTCCCCGAGGAGAGACGCAGATGAAAATGACCACCGAGGAAGCCTTCGTGAAGGTGCTTCAGCGCCACGGAATCGACCAGGCCTTCGGGATCATCGGATCGGCCTTCATGCCGATCTCCGACCTGTTCCCCAAGGCGGGGATCACCTTCTGGGACTGCGCCCACGAGGGGTCGGGCGGCATGATGGCCGACGGCTACACCCGGGCGACGGGCAAGATGTCGATGATGATCGCCCAGAACGGGCCCGGCATCACGAATTTCGTGACCGCGGTGAAGACCGCCTACTGGAACCACACGCCGCTTCTGCTGGTGACGCCGCAGGCCGCGAACAAGACCATCGGCCAGGGGGGCTTCCAGGAAGTCGAGCAGATGAAGCTGTTCGAGGAGATGGTCGCCTACCAGGAAGAGGTGCGCGATCCCTCCCGCGTCGCCGAGGTTCTGAATCGGGTGATCCTGAACGCCAGGCGCGCCTCCGCCCCGGCCCAGATCAACATGCCGCGGGATTTCTGGACGCAGGTCATCGACGTGGAGCTGCCGCCCGTGGTGGAGTTCGAGCGCCCCGCGGGCGGCGAGAGCGCGGTGGCCGAGGCTGCGCGGCTCCTCTCGGAGGCGGAGTTCCCGGTGATCCTGAACGGCGCGGGCGTGGTGCTCGCCGGCGCGATCCCCGACACGATCGCGCTGGCCGAGCGGCTGGATGCGCCGGTCTGCGTGGGCTACCAGCACAACGACGCCTTCCCGGGCTCGCATCCGCTCTTCGCGGGGCCGCTCGGCTACAACGGCTCCAAGGCGGGGATGGAGCTCATCTCGAAGGCCGATGTCGTGCTCGCCCTCGGCACGCGGCTCAACCCCTTCTCGACGCTGCCGGGCTACGGGATCGACTACTGGCCGCGCGACGCCAAGATCATCCAGGTGGACATCAACCCCGACCGCATCGGCCTGACGAAGCCCGTCACGGTCGGCATCGTGGGCGACGCGCGGAAGGTGGCGGAAGGAATCATGTCGCGGCTTTCCGACACGGCCGGCGACAGGGGCCGCGAAGAGCGCCGCGCCCTGATCGCCCAGACGAAATCCGCCTGGGCGCAGCAGCTGTCCTCCATGGACCACGAGGAGGACGATCCCGGCACGAGCTGGAACGCCCGCGCCCGCGCCGCCAAGCCCGACTGGATGAGCCCCCGCATGGCCTGGCGCGCGATCCAGGCGGCGCTCCCGAAGGAGGCGATCATCTCCTCCGACATCGGCAACAACTGCGCCATCGGCAACGCCTATCCCTCCTTCGAGCAAGGGCGAAAATACCTTGCCCCCGGCCTGTTCGGTCCTTGCGGCTACGGGCTGCCCGCCATCGTGGGGGCCAAGATCGGCTGCCCGGACACGCCGGTCGTCGGCTTCGCGGGCGACGGCGCCTTCGGCATCGCGGTGGGCGAACTCACCGCCATCGGCCGGCCCGAATGGCCGCCCGTCACCATGGTGGTCTTCCGCAACTACCAGTGGGGCGCGGAGAAGCGTAACTCCACGCTCTGGTATGACGACAACTTCGTGGGCACCGAGCTCGACGAGGATGTAAGCTATGCCGGAATCGCCCGCGCCTGCGGGCTGGAGGGCGTGGTCGCCCGCACCATGGAGGAGCTCACCGAAGCGCTGAACCGGGCGATCGAGGACCAGATGAAAAACGGAAAGACCACGCTCATCCAGGCGCTGATCAACCAGGAACTGGGTGAGCCCTTCCGGCGCGACGCGATGACGAAGCCGGTGGAGGTGGCGGGCATCGACCCGGGCGACATGCGCGCTCAGGCCGTCTGAGCGCCCTTGTTTGCCCTCGCGCCGGGCGGCGATCTGCCCTAGCGTGCCCCTTGCTCCAGCCCGCGAGACACGGATGACATACCGCCAGCCCGATCTCGATCTCTCCCCGCCCGTCTCGGACGAGGTGCGCAAGACGACCTGCTACATGTGCGCCTGCCGCTGCGGAATCAACGTGCACATGAAGGATGGGGAGGTTGCCTATATCGAGGGCAACCGTGACCACCCGGTGAACCGCGGCGTTCTCTGCGCCAAGGGTTCGGCCGGGATCATGCAGCACAACGCGCCCTCGCGGCTGCGTGCGCCGCTGCGCCGGGTCGGCCCCCGGGGCTCGGGCGAGTTCGAGG
>CAZPCU010000191.1:0-4664 GCA_964585075.1 uncultured Rhodobacterales bacterium | reverse complement strand
TCCGGCTCGGCGGGTTCTCGGTCACGCTCGATGGCGTGCAGGGAGGCCCGGCCCCGATCACGTCGCTCGGGCGGGACGCCTGGCCCGTGGACGGGGTGGGGCTCAACGCCGTCTCGAGCGGGAACCGGGGCTATTACGAGGCGGTTCAGCTGGGCCTGTCCACGCCCGACGCCGTGCTCTCGGTCGTCGAGGACGCGGGGCCGCTTTCCTTCGATCTCGCCGCGCTGACGGGAATGCCTGACGCCGTGGGCCACGCCGTCGTCTGCGATACCGGGCGGGGCGGGTTCCGCGCGGAGGACGGGATGCTCCGCTTCGACCCGGCGGCGCTGGCCGGGGATGTCGCCGCCGGCGAGACGGCCCATGCCACGGTGGATATCCTGGCGACGACGGGCGACGCGGACGCCGCCGAACTCCTGCGCATCCTCGTCGAGATCGCCGGAACCGACGCCGCGCCTGGGGCGATCGGCGCGGCGGGCGATCCTGCGCCCGGGCCCGATCCGGCCCCGTCGATGGCCGAGGCGCCCGACGACGGCTGGCTCTTCTGACGCGCGGCGCGCCTCAGCCGTACCGGGCGACGAAGTTCCGCAGGATGCGCTCGGGCCAGGCGACGGCGGCGGCGCGGCAGGCGGCGGTGAGGGCGTCGGCCTCTTCGGGGCGGAAATAGCCCCGCTCGCGGTAGATGCGGATGCGCAGCGCGAAGACCTCGCCGTCGGCCTCGGGGTGGAATTGCGTGGCGTAGACGTTCCGCCGGTGCCGGACCATCTGGAACGGGCAGGGCGCCGAGGTGACGAGCGCGGCGGAGTCGGGCGGCAGCGCCTCCATCGCCTCCTTGTGGCCCACCAGCGCCGCGAAGCTGTCGGGCAGGCCGTCGAGAAGCGGGTCTCCGCGGCCCTCGGCCGTGAGTTCGCAGGCCACGGCGCCCACCGGCTCGCCATAGCGGCCCTTGCCCACGGGCGCGCCGAGGTGGTGGCCGAGGATCCCGATCCCGTAGCAGCAGCCGAGGAAGGGCAGGTCGCGCCCGCAGATCTCGGGCATGAGGCCCATGACGGCGGCCTCGATCCGCGCCTCCGCCGGCGATTTCGCCTTGGGCGGGTCGCTCACGCAGCCGGGTCCCCCGCCCACGATCACGCCCGCGTAGTCGTCGAGATCGAGATCGGCCGGAAGCGCCTCCTGGTCGAGCCGGACGCGACGCGCGCGCTCCGGCGCGATCCCACCCTTGTCGAGGAAGGCGCGGTATTCGTCGTCGGCCGCTTCGGCCTCGGGGCGAAGCTGGAGGATCAGGAAGGGCTTCATCGGGCTCTCCGGGCGGGGCGCGGCGCGAGACTGGCCCGCCCCGCGGCCGGTGGCAAGCCCGGGCGCGCCTCAGGCGGCGGGGACGGGGCCGCCCACCACGCCCCTGTCGAAGAGCCGCCCGATCTCGCCCGAGGAGAGCCCGGCGACATCCGCCAGGACCTCCTCGGTGTGCTGGCCGAGCGCGGGGGCGGGGGCGTCCGAGGGGCGCGCGGCGGCCGAGAAGTCGAAGGGGCTTCGCGGCGTGAGCAGTTCGCCGATCCCGGGCTGGTCCAGCATGGTGAAGAGCGGGTTCTCGGTGGAAAGGTCGGGGTCTTCCTCCATCGCGGTGCGAAAGTCCCGGAAGACCGACCAGGCGACGCCCGCCTTGTCGAAGGCATCGGCGAAATCGGCGACCTTCCGCGCCGAGAACCAGGGCGCGAGGATCGCGGTGATCTCGTGGCGCGCCTTCCAGCGCTCGCCCTCCTGCGCGAGGTCGCGGCCGAGCCGCCGGGCCAGCGCGTCCATCTCCGCGGCGGTGCCGGTAGCGTCCAGGAGCCCGCGCCACTGGCGCTGCGTCAGCCCGACCACCATCACCCGCCGCCCGCAGGCGCAGAGAAAATCCTGCCCGTAGGCCCCGTAAAGCGCGTTGCCGGCCTTGGGCCGGCTCTCGCCGGTGAGCGCGGTCTCGCCCAGGATGCCGAGGTTGCCGAGCATCGCGGCGGCCACGTCCTTGAGCGCGATTTCCACCTGCTGGCCGCGCCCCGTGCGCAGACGCGCCCGCTCGGCGGCGAGAAGCCCCGCCACCGCCATGTTGCCCGCGATGCAGTCCCAGGCGGGCAGGACATGGGCCACCGGCTCGGTCGATCCCTCGGGCCCCGTGGCGTCGGGGAAGCCGAGGGCGGGGTTCACGGTGTAGTCCACCGCGGGTCGCCCGTGCCGGTCGCCGGTGAGCGTCAGCATCACCAGGTCGGCCCGGTGTTGCGACAGCGTCTCGTAGTCCATCCAGCCCCGCACCCGGAGGTTTGTGAGGAAAAGCCCCCCGTCCTCGCCCGGCGCGGTGACGATGCGGGTGATGAGCTCGCGCCCCTCGGGGCTCTTCATGTTCACGGCGACCGAGCGCTTGCCCTTGTTGAGCCCTGCCCAGAAGAGCGAGCGCCCGTTCGGCGCCACCGGCCAGCGCCGCGCGTCGAGCCCGCCCTCGAGCCGGTCGAAGCGGATCACGTCCGCGCCCATCTGCGCCAGCGTCATGCCGGCCAGCGGGATGGCGACGAAGGCCGAGCCCTCGACCACCCGCATCCCTGTCAGAATTGCCATTCGGCGGTGGCCTGCATCCCCTGGTGGCCCTCGGCCGCCACGGTGCAGAGCCTGAGGCCCGGCGCGTCCTCCTCGCGCCAGGCGCAGAGCCGGATCTCCTCCCCGGCGAACATCGGGTGCACGCCCCGAAAGCTGAAGCGGTCGGGCGCGCGGCCCGCCACCTCGGTGGCGAGCGCCATGAGGCACATGGCCTGCATCGGCCCGTGCACCACGAGGCCCGGATACTTCTCGACGTCGCGGGCGTAGGGCAGATCATAGTGGATGCGGTGCGCATTGAAGGTCGCCGCGGAATAGCGGAAGAGCCGCGCCTCCGTCATCGGAAGCCTGAGCTCCGCCTCGCAACGCTCTGGCGCCGGGATCTTTTTCGGCGGGGTGAAGCGCTCCGGCATCGGCATGTAGACGATGTCCTGCCGCTCCTCCACGGCGAGGCCCCGAGGCCCCGTGAGCCGGTGCTCCACGGTCACGAAGATCATCTCGCCGCGCGCGTTCTCCACCTGCCGGATGCGCGCGATCCGGGACTCGCGGCAGAGCGCATCGCCCACCTTCAGGCCGGCGTGGAAGACGAGCGCGCCGCCCGCCCACATGCGCCGCTCCAGCCTGATCGGCGGCAGGAAGGCGCCGCGTTCCGGGTGGCCGTCGGGGCCGAGCCTGTCCATCGGCGCGGCGGGATGGAAGAGACCCCAGTGCCAGAGCGGGGGAAGCGGCGTGCCCGGCGCCGGATCGGCCGGGGGCGTTCCCGGCAGGTCCGAAAGCGTGCAGGCCATCATCGACATCGCGGCCGGGCTCGCCATGTCGCGGTCCTCCCGCGTGCGGCCCACCCAGCCCTGGTAGTCCGGTTCCGTCATGCCGGCGACGCTCCTCCCTTCGTCGTGGCGACCGGCATAGCGAAGATGACGGGCCTTTCCTACGAATACTTATGTGCACAATCGCGGCGGCCGCCGCGAAACGGGAAAGGGCGCCCATGGGCGCCCCTTGCAGGCCGTGCTTGACGCGGTGTTCCCGGTCAGCCGCCCCAGCTGCGCACCGGGCCGCAGTCCATGTGCACGAAGTTCGAGCCGGAGTAGCGCCCGACGCCGCCGCCCTGGCAGGCCAGCGCCGCCTGCGCGAGCTGATGGACGGAGCGCGAGTTGAGCCGCACATCCGCCGCCTCGCCCCGGAGGTGGCGGGAGTTCTTCGCCACACCCGAGCCGCGGGAGCGCAGCATCGCGTTGGTCCGCGGGCTCCGGTAGCCCGAGATCAGCATGTAGGGTTCGGAGGTGTCCACCATGTTGTGCGCGGCGGCGAGGATGTCGAGCGTGCGCAGGTCGATGGGCTTGACGTCGTTGCTCCGCCAGTCGCGCATGAAGAGGTTGATCTCTTCCACGGCGTCGCGGATGTAGTTCCCGTCCACCCAGTAGATCATGTCGATCCGCTCGCCCGTGCGGCCGGAATACATCCGCAGCCTGCGAATGTCTCCGCCGCCCCGGAGAAAGCCCGCCGCGCTGGAGTAGGTCGGCGCAGCGGCCACCGCCGTCGCGGCGAAGGCTGCGAGAATCCCCCGCCGCGTGAAAGTGCCGTTGGTCTTGTCCATCATGCAGTTCGCCTGTCCGTCGCCTCTTGCCGGGTGCGTCGCTGCGCGCCCGATCTTGCCCCAGATTTCATCCCCAGATGCCTTCGTATCGCATAGCGGGCAGGGGCCACCAAGCGGTGATTCTGGCTAAGCTCTTGTAAACAAGGATTTCGGCAAGTTTTCGCTCAGCCCGCGCGGCAAGCTTGCGCCGCCTGCGCGTGCAAGGCCGCGACATCGCAACAGTTTTTTCGGAAACCTACGTGAATGTGTCTGGACTCGTCGCTTCCGTGCCTCAACATGGGGCTAAGCTCTTGCGCGGCCCTCGCGCCGGCGCGTCGATATGATTGAAGATGCAGACGATTTCGGAACGCCAAGGATCTCCGGCCATGCCCACGCACCCTGTCCGCAAACGGCTTCTGGTGGCCGTGCTCGCCCTTCTGACGGCCGCCGCGCCGCCGGCGCTCGCCGAGCCGCTGACCGCCTACAAGCAGGCGCTGGCCGAGACGGCCGCGCGCGACGACGCGATCGC
>CAZPCU010000190.1:0-4665 GCA_964585075.1 uncultured Rhodobacterales bacterium | reverse complement strand
AAGCCTGGCGCAACCTCGCGCCCAAGGCCGTCTGCCAGGTGGAGATCGCCGACGCCTACGATCACAAGCACCAGGACCTCTCGCCCGAGGACGCGGCCACCGGGCTCAACCGGATGTCAACGGACATCTGCAAGGCGATCGTCCGCAAGCTCGCCGCGGACGGCACGGTGTTCACCCAGAACACCTTCCGCACGCTCAAGGCCGTCTATTACCGCGCGGCGCTCGACATGCTGGAAAGCTACTACAACGACGCGGCGATGAACGGGCTGGCCATCGACCGCCACAAGGAAGAGCAGTCCATCGAGCTCTTCGCCGAGAACATCATGCGCGCGGGGCAGGCCTTTCTCGAGAACCCCTTCGAGACGCCGTTCATACCCACCTGGTCGCGGGTGAACTCGGCCGACCCGGAACTCCTGTCCGACATGCTGCAGGCGGTGGAGGAGGATCTGGCGGAGCTGCGCCAGAGCCGCCGGTGACGTCGCGGCCCGTTCCGAAGGGAAAACCCGCGGGACCGTCGATCGCGCCGGGCGGGCGTTGACCCCGGTCAATGATCGCCCATCCGGGCCGGGGCACCCTTCCCGCGTCGCCGCGCGCGTGCCGGACGACGCTGACGAGGAGGAGGGTCGGCAATGAAGCATGCACTCGCGCTGGCGGTCGCCGGCTGCATGGCCGCCGGGGGCGCCTGGGCGCAGGACGGCGGATCGGACGGGATCGAGCTCGGACGCAAGGAATACATCGTGGCCTGCGCGGGCTGTCATGGCGAATCGGGCAAGGGCGACGGGCCCATCGCGCAGCTGATCGACATCTCCACGCCGGACCTGACCCAGCTCTCCAGGCATTTCGACGGAAGCTTCCCGTTCCGCAACACGCTCCTCCTGATCGACGGGCGCAACGACATCCGGGCCCATGGCAGCGAGATGCCGGTCTGGGGCGATCGCTACATGAGCTCGGCGGAAGACGTCGCCATGGAACAGTTCCCGGGCGTGAGCGCGGAGGTGGCGCAGGCGATCACGCGGGGCCGGCTGCTCTCGCTCGTCTACTATCTCGAGTCGATCCAGGAGGAGTGATCGCCGCGCGGGTCCGCTGGACTTGCCGGTATCGGCGGGCGGGGAGGCCGCAAGCACGGCTGCGACGTCATCCCCGAATGACGGCGGATCAGCGGTTGCTGATCCAGCGGCACTGGTAGGGGGCGAGCCTTATGGGCGCGCCCAAGGGCGCCACGCGCTCGGCGGACAGGAGGTCCCGCCACGCATCGCCCTCGATGAGGTTGACGGCGGTCGGGTCGATCCCGATCTCGTCGGCGCTCACGTTGTGCAGCGCGAAGACCGACTGCGCGCGGTCGAGGCTCTGCCGCCAGAGCCCGAAGACGCGCTCGTCGAGCTGAAGCGTGAACTGCGTGGCGTTCGGGTGAAAGGCCGGCTGGCGCGCGCGCAGCGCCATGCGCCGCTTGAGCTCGCCCAGCACCCGCGACTGGAGCGAGGCGGGATCCTTCAGCCGCGCCTGCAGGTCCGGGTAGTGCCAGCGGTGGCGGTTGATCGCGCGGGCGATGCCCGTCTTCTCGACGCCGGCATGATCGTTCCCGGTGGCCAGGAGCGCGTGGATGTAGAAGGCCGGAATGCCTTCCATCGCCATCACGATGGTCTGCGAGGCGAGGAAGCGTTCGACGTGATGCGCCGTCTCGCCGTCGAAGGTCGCGCCCAGCGCGTCGAAAAAGGTGACGTTGAGCTCGTAGGGTTGCTCCGACCCGTCCGGCATGGTGCGCATGGAGACGAGCCCGCCCCGCCCCTTCACGCAGGCGATCATGCGCGCGATCTCCTCGGCCGGCAGGATCCCCTCCGCCGGGCGCATGCCCACCCCGTCATGGCTCGCGGAGAAGTTGAGGTAGGCGCAGCCCATCTGCGCGGGCGGCATCGTCGCCTGCCAGCGGATGAGCCAGCGCGCGGTGCCCGACTGGAGGGCATGCAGCAGAAGGGGCGGCAGCGAGAAGTTGTAGACCGCGTGCGCCTCGTTGCGGTTTCCGAAATAGGAAAGATTCTCCGCCTTCGGCACGTTCGTTTCCGTAAGAAGGATGATCGGCTCCACCGCGTAGTCGCAGAGAAGCCGCATCAGGCGCACGATCGCATGGGTCTGCGGCAGGTGGATGCAGGGGGTGCCGATCTCCTTCCAGAGGAAGGCCACCGCGTCGAGGCGAAGGATGCGCACGCCATGGTCGATATGCAGCCGCATGATCCGCAGGAACTCGAGCAGCACCTCGGGGTTGCGGAAATCCAGGTCGATCTGGTCATGGCTGAAGGTGCACCAGACATGGCGCGGCCCGTTCGCCGTCTCGACCCGGCGGAGCAGCGGATGTGTGCGCGGGCGCACCACCATCGAAAGGTCCGCCTCGGGATCGGCCTCGAAGAAGAAGCGGTCGTGTGGTGCGTGCCCCTGGAGATAGGCGGTGAACCAAGGGCCCTGGCTCGAGACGTGGTTCAGAACGAGATCCGACATCAGCTTGAAGTCCTCGGCGATGCGCCGGATGTCGGCCCAGTCGCCCAGGGCGGGGTTCACCGCGCGGTAGTCCGTCACCGCGAAGCCGTCGTCGGAGGTGAACGGGAAGAAGGGCAGGATATGCACCCCGTCCACCGTGCCCTTGAGGTTGCGATGCAGAAAATCCTGCAGGAGGTCCAGCGGCTTGTGCACGCCGTCCACGACCGAGTTGCCGTAGGTGATGACGAGCGCGTCGCGCTCCGACCAGAAGTTGTTGGAGGGCACGCGCGCCCGGCGTCTGCGCGACCGTCCGTCGGGCCAGAACGCGGCGCGAATCTCCGCGGACAGGGCGGCGCTGTCCGCCTCTGGATAGATGGCGGAGATCAGGTCGGCGAGGCGCGCGTCGAAGCTCGAAGTCATGTCGTCGGGACGAATGGAGGCTCGTGGAACTGAGGCGCCACCATAGACGCTTCGTGCGAAGGCCCAAGCCCCGCGCACGTTGACGGAGCGGTGAAGAATTGTGCACGGTGGCGCGAATTGAGGCGATGCGCACGCCCGGCGCGCCCCGGGACGAGGCGCGCCGTTTTCACCGCCGCGCCACCGGGCCTCTGATGGGCGCAGCAGACCGGACGGGCGGCATGGAAGAGACGCATTTCAACGAGATGTATCACGCGGGCGGACTTCGCCCGCCCTACCGGTCGCTGGAGGCGTGGCAGCAGGGGATGCCGGACGAGTTCCGCCAGCTCAAGCAGACGGAGGCCGAGGCGCTCTTTCGCCGCTACGGGATCACCTTCGCCGTCTATGGCGAGGGCGGCGATCCCGACCGGCTGATCCCCTTCGACATGTTTCCCAGGGTCTTCACCGCGACGGAGTGGCGGCGCCTCGAGCGCGGCATCAAGCAGCGCGCCCGGGCGCTCAACGCCTTCCTCGCCGATATCTACGACCGCGGCGAGATCCTGCGCGCCGGCCGCATCCCGGCGGGCCTCGTGCACGCCAACGCGGCCTACGAGATCGCGGTGACCGGCATCCGCCCGCCGCTCGGCGTCTACAGCCATGTCGTGGGCATCGACCTCGTGCGCACCGGGCCGGACCAGTTCCACGTTCTGGAAGACAACTGCCGCACGCCTTCTGGCGTCTCCTACATGCTGGAGAACCGAGAGATCATGATGCGCATGTTCCCGCATCTCTTCCAGGAAATGCGGATCGCGCCGGTGGACGGCTACGCGCGGCTCCTCAAGCGCACGCTGGCCTCGGCGGCCCCGGCGAAATGCCCGGGCGAGCCGCGCATCGTCCTCCTGACGCCCGGCCCCTACAACTCCGCCTACTACGAGCACAGCTTCCTCGCCGATCTCATGGGGGTGGAACTCGTCGAGGGCCAGGACCTCTTCGTGGAGGGCGACCATGTCTGGATGCGCACCACGGAGGGGCCGAAGCGGGTGGACGTGATCTACCGGCGCATCGACGACGCCTTCCTCGATCCGCTCTGCTTTCGCGCCGACAGCGCGCTCGGCGTGCCGGGGCTCATGAACGTCTACCGCTCGGGCGGTGTGGCGATCTGCTCGGCGCCCGGCGCGGGCGTGGCCGACGACAAGGCGGTCTATTGTTACGTGCCCGAGATGATCCGCTTCTATCTCGGCGAGGAGCCGCTTCTGGAGAACGTGCCCACCTGGCGCTGCGCCGAGCCCGACAGCCTCGCCTACGTGCTCGACCGTCTGGAAGAGCTCGTCGTCAAGGAGGTGCACGGCTCGGGCGGCTACGGCATGCTCGTCGGGCCCAGGGCCGACCGCGCCCAGATCGAGGCGTTCCGCGCCAAGCTCCGCGAGAACCCCTCGGCCTACATCGCCCAGCCGACGCTCGCGCTCTCCACCTGCCCGACCTTCGTGGAGGAGGGGATCGCGCCCCGCCACGTGGACCTCCGCCCCTTCTGCCTCGTCGGCGAGACCGTGGAGCTGGTGCCGGGCGGCCTCACGCGCGTGGCGCTCACCGAGGGCTCGCTCGTCGTCAACTCGAGCCAGGGCGGCGGCGTCAAGGACACCTGGGTGATCGCGGAATGAGCGCATGCTGAGCCGCACCGCCGCCAATCTCTTCTGGATCGCCCGCTACCTCGAGCGCGCCGAGACGACCGCGCGGCTTCTGGACGTGGGCTTCCGCAACGCGCTCCTGCCCAACACCGACGGCGGTCTGCGCAACGAATGG
>CAZPCU010000189.1:0-4673 GCA_964585075.1 uncultured Rhodobacterales bacterium | reverse complement strand
AGACCTGGGCGCCCGGCATCGCGGTGGGCGCGGTGCTCGGCGTGATGCTGGCCGCGGTGCTGCGCTCCACGGTGCTCCTGGCGGTCTTCGGCGGGCTCGGCATCGTGATCGGGCTCTATCTCGGGCTCGGGCGGTCGGACTGGCGGCTCGGGCCCGAGATGCCCCGCGGCTGGCGCCGCGCCGTGCTCTCGCCGCTGGTGGGCTTCCTGTCGGTGCTCATGGGGATCGGGGGCGGCAGCTTCGGCGTGCCGCTCATGAGCCTTTACGGCGTGCCCATCCACCGGGCGGTCGCCACGGCGGCGGGCTTCGGGATGCTGATCGCGGTGCCCGGCGTGGCGGGGTTCCTGCTCTTGGAGATCGCGCCGAAAAACCGCCCGCCCTTCACGGTGGGCGCGGTGAACCTGCCCGCCTTCGCGGTGGTGATCGCGATGACGCTCCTCACCGCGCCGCTCGGCGTCCGGCTGGCCCACGCCATGAACCCGAAGCCGCTCAAGCGCGTCTTCGCGGTGTTCCTGCTCCTGGTGGCGGGCAACATGCTGCGGAAGTCTCTGGGGTGGTAGAGGGGCTCGCCGCGCGGGGCTGGGCGCGGCTCGGCCCCGACCCTGCGCTGGCGGGCTGGGCCGCGGCGGCGCTGCCGGCCGCCCGCGCCGCGGTGGCGGACCCGGCGCTCCGCGCGGCCTGGCTCGATTGCGAGGGGACGTGGTTCGTGGGCGTGGACGCCCTGCCCACCGACGCCGAGGGGCGGCTGCCCGGCGGCCCGCCGCTGCCCCGTGCCGCGCGCGGCCCGCTGGAGGCGCTTCTGGGCCCGCTGCCGCCGCTTCATCCAGCGCAACTCTCCGTTGTCTGGCCGGGCTATCCGCGCCCGCGCCGGGGCGAGAGCGCTGCCGCCTTCCGCTATCGCGCGCGGCGCGACGCGGCCCATGTGGACGGGCTTCTGCCCGAGGGGCCGGAGCGGCGGCGCCACCTGCGGGAACCCCATGCCTTCATCCTCGGGCTCCCGCTCACCGAGGCGGGGGAGGGGGCGAGCCCGCTCGTCGTCTGGGACGGCAGCCACGAGATCATGCGCGCCGCCTTCGCCGCGGCGCTCGAGGGTCTTGCCCCGGAGATCTGGGGAGAGGCGGACCTGACCGAGCCCTACCACGCGGCCCGACGCCGCGTCTTCGAGAACTGCCCGCGCGTGGCGCTTCCCGCGCGGCCGGGGGAGGCGCTGCTGGTCCATCGCCTCGCCCTTCACGGGATCGCGCCCTGGGAGGCGGGGGCGGCGGCCCCGCCCGAGGGGCGGATGATCGCCTATTTCCGGCCGGAATTCGACTCGCCCCGGCGCTGGCTTGACGCGCCCTGAGCGCCGGCGGTCCGCCCGCCGAGCCCGCCGCCGACGACGGTCGCGTCGTTGTTTCCGTGCGTCTCGGCCATGCGTTTCCGTCCCTCCTGTCCGCGGCGGCCGATTCGCGCCGTGCCGCCGGCCTGTCGCCATGATGCCGTCACCGCCAGTTTCGGGAAACGGCCGAGGGCTCCGGGGCAGACTGTTCACCCATCGATGACAGTTTCGCGACAGCGGCCTTGCGGAAGCGTCGCGCAGGCTCGGTATCTCGCAGAACCTGCGCTATGCTCGAAGGCCGGAGGGGGCTGACGATGATCCTAAAGATCCTGATCCTGGCGGGACTGGCCGCGCTCGGCGGCGGGCCGCGCGCCGAACCTGCGCCTGCGAAAGGCCGGAAGGGCGCGCAGGGGCGGCGCTGAGGGGCTGTCGGCCGCTCAGCCGCGGGCGCGACGGGCGGCGCGGCCGCCGCGGCGCTTGCGCAGGCGCTCGGCGCGGGCGGGCAGTTCTTCCATCACGGCGCGGCGCGCCTCTGGCGTCATGCGCGACCAGGCGGTGATCTCCTCGATGCTGCGGTGACAGCCCGCGCAGATCCGCTCCTCGGGGTGGATCACGCAGATCTTCACGCAAGGCGATTCGATCTCGTCCCGTTTCCAGACCTCGTCGGTCATTCCGCCTGCTCTCCCGCCTGCCTCAGGTGCCGGATCCGGTCCAGCGCTCCCTGGAGGATATAGGACGCGGCGACGTGGTCGATCACCTCCGCGCGACGTTTTCGTGTCGCATCCGCCTCGAGCAGCGCGCGTTCGGCGGCGACGGTGGACAGCCGCTCGTCCCAGAAGCCGATGGGAATCTCGCTGAGCCGTGCGAGGTTCCGGGCGAAGGCGCGGGTGGACTGCGCGCGCGGCCCTTCGCTGCCGTCCATGTTGCGGGGCAGGCCGAGGACGATGCCGCCGATCTCGCGCGCGTCCAGGAGCGCGAAGAGCGCCTCGGCGTCGGCGGTGAACTTCTTCCGCCGGATCGTGCGAAGCGGGCTGGCCACGGCGCGCCCCCGGTCCGAGACGGCCACGCCCAGCGTCTTCTCGCCGAGGTCGAGCCCCGCCAGCGCGCGCCCCGGCGGAAGGGCGGCGGCGAACTCGGCGATGTCCTCGTGGATCATCCCTCGAGGCCGGCCTGCTCGGCGGCGGCGCGGATGCGCTCCAGCGCGGCCTCGTCTCCCGCGAAGGTGGAGAGCGCCTCGTCGAAGATCGCCTGCGCGCGCTCGGTCTCTCCCAGCACGCCGAGCGCGCCGATGAGCCGCGCCCACTCCGCGGCCGTTCCGCCCTGGGTGGCGAGCCGCTCGGACAGCCCCTCCACCATGCCGCGGACCATCGCCATCCGGTCCTCGGGGCTCATGTCCTCGGCCGCCTCCATGTCCTCGGCGGTGGGCCCGGCGAGCCCCCCGGCCGGCGGCTCGGCCCGCGCGGGCGGCGTGTAGTCGGTCTGGCCCGCGAGCTGCGCCACGCGGCCGATCTGCGCCTCGACGGGTTCGATCCACGGCGCGTCGGGCGGGCTCTGGCGCAGCAGGCGGTCCCAGGCGCGGAAGGCGCGGTCGGGCCGGCCGGTCTGGTCGAACATGAGCCCGAGGTAATAGAGCGCGACGCCGTTGTTCGGGTCGCGGCCGAGCGCCGCGGAGAGCGCCGCCTCGGCCTCGGGCGAGACGTAGCCGCCCGCGGCGAGCACCAGCATCTCGGCGTAATCGGCATAGTTCTGCGCGTTGGCCTCGTCGCCGCGGAGCGCCAGAACCTTCTGCTGCGCCTCGTAGGCGGCCTTGAAGTTACCGAGCGCGGCCTCGTTGCGGGCGAGAAGCGCGTGGCCCCGAACGTCGTTAGGCCGGGCTTCGAGCGCCTCGCGGAGCCGTTCCATCAGTTCCGCGTAGTCCTCCGGCACGTCGGCCGCGGGCATCGGCGGCACCTGCGCCTCCGCATCCGCCTGGCTCGGGCGGTTCTGCCGCGCCTCCTCCGCCCGCTCGATGCGTTCGGCGAGCGCCATGTCGGGATAGCCGGGTTCGCCGATTGCGCCGTAGAGCGCCACCGCGCCGCCCACCACGCCCGCCGCCAGCAGGGCGAAGAGGCCGCTGCCGGCCCATCCGGGCTGGTGCGTCTCGCCGCGGCGCGCGGCCTTGGCGGCGGCGTCGGCCGCGAGGATGCGGCGCGAGACCTCGGTGCGCAGCCGCTCGGCGTCGGCCGCGTCGATCACGCCGCGGGCGAGATCGCGCTCCACCTCCTTGAGCTGGTCCCGGTAGACCTGCAAATCATAGTCGGCGGCCTCCACGGCCTTGCCGTGCGACCTGAGCGCCGCAAGCCCCAGAAGCAGCGCCACCACAAGCGCGAGCGCCACCACGACGATCCAGAAAACCATGTCTCCTCCAGCCGCTGTGCGCCCTGATCTATGCCGTCGGGACGCCGGACGGAAGGGCAAACCGCCCGGGCGGTGCGTCATGTCGCAACCGGGGCCGATTGTGACGCTTGGAAACAGGGGCTATGGCTCGGCAAGGTCCAGTTATCGCCCACGCCGCATCACGGATTCGAGGCCCATGAAACGCTACTCCGCCTTCGCCGTCGCCCGGGAAGCCTTCCGCAACCACACCGGCTGGGAGCGCGCCTGGTCCAACCCCGAGCCGAAGAAGCGCTACGACGTGATCATCGTGGGCGCCGGGGGCCACGGCCTCGCCACCGCCTACTACCTCGGAAAGAACCACGGCATCCGGAACGTGGCGGTGCTGGAGAAGGGCTGGCTCGGCGGCGGCAACACCGGGCGGAACACGACGATCATCCGCTCAAACTACCTGCAGGACCCTTCCGCCGCGATCTACGAGAAGGCGCGCAGCCTCTACGAGACGCTCAGCCAGGAGCTGAACTACAACATCATGTATTCGCCCCGCGGCGTGATCATGCTGGCCCAGACCGAGCACGAGGTCCGCGGCTACGAGCGCACGGCGCATGCCAACGCGCTGCAGGGCGTGGACACCGAGTTCATCCCGCCCCGGCGGGTGAAGGAGCTTTGCCCGATCATCAATCTCGACGGCCCCCGCTACCCTGTCCTGGGCGGTCTTTGGCAGGCGCGGGCGGGCACCGCGCGCCACGACGCGGTCGCCTGGGGCTACGCGCGGGCGTGCTCGGACATGGGGATGGACATCATCCAGAAATGCGAGGTCACCGCGATCCGCCGCGAGGGTGGCCGCGTCCTGGGCGTGGACACCACGCGCGGGCCCATCGACTGCGAGAAGCTCGGGATCGTCGTCGCCGGCCACTCGGGCCAGCTCGCCGATATGGCGGGGTTCCGTCTGCCGATCGAGTCGGTGGCGCTGCAGGCGCTG
>CAZPCU010000188.1:0-4687 GCA_964585075.1 uncultured Rhodobacterales bacterium | reverse complement strand
GACACGCTGGCCTCGGCCAAGGCGCGCGCCACCGGCACCGGCGACACGGCGGCCACCGCCGTTCCGCAGGGCTGAGCGGGGTGCGGCGGGCGCTGCTCGCGGCGGTCGTCGCGATGCTGGCGGGATGCGAGACGGCATCGGTGACACCGGTGCCGGTCCCGCCGTCCCGGCCCGACGGCCTTGCCGCGCCGGCGCCCGCGCCCGAGCAGGCCGCGCCTGGCCCCAGCGTCGCGAGCCGGCAACTCGCCGTCTACTACAACCGTGTGCAGGCGGATCTGCTCTCGCAGGGCCTGCTGCGCACCGACGGGGGCGGGCCGGATACGCCCTATGGCCCCGAGGACATTCTGCGGAACTTCGAGCGCATCGCGTTCTTCGACGAGTATGCCCGCGGGGCGGGCCTCAGGCCGGCGCGCAGCGGTCCGGGGCGGCTGAAACGCTGGCCCGGTCCGGTGCGGATCGCGGCGGAGTTCGGCGCCTCCGTGCCCCCTGCCCAGCGCACGCGCGACGAGAACGCGCTTCGGGCCTACGCCCGCCGCCTCGCCCGGGTCACCGGGCACCCGATCTCGACCGGCTCCCCCGATCGGGCGAATTTCCACGTCCTGTTCATGGGCGAGGACGACCAGGCACGCCTCCTGTCGCGCGTGCGCGAGATCGTGCCCAACATCGCGCCGGAGGCGCTCGCCATCTTCGACGACCTGCCGCGCTCGATCCATTGCCTGGTGCTGGCGTTCTCGGGAACCAGTGGCGGCTACGACTACGCCCGGGCCATCGCGCTCATCCGCGCCGAGCACCCCGACCTCATGCGCCTTGCCTGCATCCACGAGGAAGTGGCGCAGGGGCTCGGGCTCGCCAACGACAGCCCGCGCGCGCGGCCCTCGATCTTCAACGACGACGACGAGTTCGCGCTCCTCACCAGCCACGACGAGGAGCTTCTGCAGCTTCTCTACGACCCGCGCCTCGAGATCGGAATGCGCCTCGAGGAGGCGCGGCCCGTCCTCCGGCGCATCGTCGGCGAGCGCACGGGGGAGAGCTGAAAGGAGCGCGGGAGCGCTAGATTCGCGGACAGCATTCGCTATAGTCGCGCCGGCGCGCAGCAAGGAGACACGGGCCATGGGCATTCTGGATTTTCTCTCGGGCCAGTTCATCGACGTCATCCACTGGACCGACGACACGCGCGACACCATGGTCTGGCGCTTCGAGCGGGAGGGCCACGAGATCAAGTACGGCGCCAAGCTCACCGTGCGCGAGGGGCAGTCGGCGGTCTTCGTGCACGAGGGGCAGCTGGCCGACGTGTTCACGCCGGGGCTCTACTTCCTCGAGACGAACAACATGCCGATCCTCACCTCCCTCCAGCACTGGGATCACGGCTTCCGCTCGCCCTTCAAGTCCGAGATCTACTTCGTCAACACGACCCGCTTCTCGAACCTGAAATGGGGGACCAAGAACCCGATCATCGCCCGCGACCCCGAGTTCGGGCCGGTCCGGCTGCGCGCCTACGGCACCTACACCGTGCGGGTCGCGGACCCCGCGCGCTTCATGCAGGAGATCGTGGGCACCGACGGCGAGTTCACGATGGACGAGATCAGCTTCCAGATCCGCAACATCATCGTGCAGGAGTTCAGCCGCGCGCTCGCCTCCTCGGGCATTCCGGTGCTCGACATGGCGGCGAACACCCGCGATCTCGGCAAGCTCGTCGCGCGCGAGATCCAGCCCACGCTCGCGGAATACGGCCTGGAGATCCCGGAACTCTACATCGAGAACATCTCGCTGCCGCCGGCGGTGGAGCAGGCGCTCGACAAGCGCACCTCCATGGGGCTCGTGGGCGACCTGAGCCGCTACACCGAGTTCTCGGCCGCCGAGGCCATGACCAAGGCCGCCGAAAACCCGGCAGGCGGCGGCATGGCGGCGGGTCTCGGCGCGGGCATGGGGCTGGCGATGGGGTCGCGGATGGCGCAGCCCGGTCCCTGGGGCGGCGGGGCCCCCGGCCCGGCGCAAGGCGCGGGGCCTGCCGCCGCCGCGCCGCCGCCCCCGCCGCCGGTGGAGCATGTCTGGCACATCGCGGAGAACGGGCAGACAAGGGGGCCGTTCTCGCGCGCGGATCTCGGGCGCATGGCCGCGGCGGGCGAACTCGCCCGCGAGAGCTATGTCTGGACCCCGGGGCAGGACGGCTGGAAGCACGCCGAGGACGTGCCCGAGCTCGCGCAGCTCTTCACCGTGATGCCCCCGCCCCCGCCGCCGGGAAGCTGAGCCGGACCGGCCGGCGGAGCCCTGTTGATGGCACCAGAATCGCCCCTGCCGCCCGCGGCGCCCGGAACTTCGGCGTTGCCCGTGGAGACGCACCGCTTCCCCTGCGAAGCCTGCGGCGCCGACCTGCGCTTCGACCCGCAGGCGGGGCAACTCGTCTGCGACCATTGCGGCCACACCGAAGCCATGCAGATGCACGACGACGGGCCGGCGATCCGGGAACTCGATTTCCGCGCGGCCGTGGAGCGGGCGCTGCCGCAGGCCGAGATGGAGGAGACCCGCGTCACCACCTGCACGAACTGCGGGGCACAGGTGGAATTCGACCCCGAGCTCCACGCCCTCGAATGCCCGTTCTGCGCCACCCCCGTGGTGGCCGACACCGGCGTGCACCGGCACATCAAGCCGCGCGGCGTGGTGCCCTTCGCGCTCGACGAGCGTGCGGCGCGGCAGGCGATGACGCTATGGCTGGGCGGGCTCTGGTTCGCGCCGGGCGGGCTAAAGCAATACGCGCGCAAGGGCCGGAAGATGCAGGGCATCTACGTCCCTTACTGGACCTTCGACGCCGACACCGCGAGCCGCTACACCGGAGAGCGCGGCACCGCCTATTACGAGACCCGCACCGTGACGCGGAACGGCAAGCGCGTGCAGCAGCGGGTCCGGAAGATCCGCTGGGCGCCCGCCGCGGGACGCGTCGCGCGCTTCTTCGACGACGTGCTGGTGCTGGCCTCGCGCTCGCTGCCCAAGCCCTTCACCGACGCGCTTGAGCCGTGGGATCTCGCCGCGCTCGAGCCCTACCGCCCCGAGTTCCTCGCGGGTTTCCGGGCCGAAGGCTACCAGGTGGAGCTCGCCGAGGGCTTCGAGGAAGCGCGGGCGCGCATGGACATGGTGATCCGCCGCGACGTCGCCTTCGACATCGGCGGCGACGCCCAGCGCATCCATGGGATCCAGACCGAGCTCAGCGACGTGACCTTCAAGCACATCCTGCTGCCCGTGTGGCTCGCCGCCTACAAGTATCGCGGGCAGACCTACCGCTTCGTCGTCAACGGCCAGACGGGACGGGTTCAGGGAGAGCGGCCCTGGTCGGTCTGGAAGATCGCCATGGCCGTGCTGGCGGGGCTGTTGCTCGCGGGGATCCTGGGCTTCCTCGTCGCCCAGGATCCCGAACTCCTGAACCAGGGTTTCTGACCCGGCTCAGCCCTTGCGGATGTCCACCTTGCGCGCACCGCCGCCGCCGGCCTTCCGGCGCGGCACGGTGACGGTGAGCACCCCGTCCTTCATGTGGCCCTCCACCTTGTCCTGCTCGGCGTCCGACGGCAGGCGGAACGACCGGGTGAAGCTTCCGTATTGCCGTTCGCTGAAGAACCAGGTGTCGCCGCTCTCCTCGCGCTCGGATCTCTTCTCGCCCTTCACGGTCACCACACCGTCGTCCACCGACACCTCGACGTCGGAGTCCGCGACGCCCGGAAGCTCCATGGTGATCGTGTAGGCGTCGTCGCCGCCCGAGGCGTCGGCGGCCGGCGCGAGCATCTCCGCGAGGCGGGTGCCGAAGGTGCGGAAGGGTTCGTAGAGCGAGGGCCAGAGGCCCGACACGTTCGATTTCTCAACCATTCGAATCGCCTCCTTCTCGAGCGTTTGCGGCCGGGAGAATGCTCCCCGGAGCCGGCGCTGTATTTGACCGGGGTCAAGGTCCGGCGGGGTTGCATCGCCGCCGCGCGCGCGGCAGCGTGCGCGCACGGACGGAGCGGGAGCGAAACGGCATGCGGGCAGTGTTGCAGCGGGTCTCGGAGGCCTCGGTCAGCGTGGGCGGCGCCGTCCTGGGCGAGATCGGCCCGGGGCTCATGATCCTCGTCTGCGCGATGGACGGTGACACCGAGGCCGAGGCGCGCAAGCTCGCCGCGAAGACGGCGAAGCTCCGCATCTTCGAAGACGACGAGGGGCGGATGAACCGCTCCGTCCTCGACGT
Source organism: uncultured Rhodobacterales bacterium (assembly GCA_964585075.1). Classification (GTDB taxonomy): domain Bacteria; phylum Pseudomonadota; class Alphaproteobacteria; order Rhodobacterales; family Rhodobacteraceae; genus Rhodosalinus. Next base: position 480 of record CAZPCU010000188.1, on the reverse strand, counting down.
CGGCGGCGCCGCGCTCGTCGTCAGCCAGTTCACCCTCGCCGCCGACACGTCCCGCGGCAACCGCCCCGGCTTCTCCGCCGCGGCCCCGCCCGAGGACGGCCGGCGCCTCTACGAAAGCTACGCCGCCCGGCTCCAGGGCGAAGGCGTGCCGGTGGCTACGGGGCGCTTCGGCGCCGACATGCAGGTCGCGCTCGTCAACGACGGGCCGGTGACGATCTGGCTGGAAGCGTGAGCCATCGGGGTTGGCAGCGCCGCCCGGGATGCTAGGTAGCGCGCAGCATGACGCCCGAGGACAGGACGCCCCCAGTGCCAGAGACCGAGTTCCAGGAGTTCGCCCCCGGCCCGGGGGCGGAGCGCGACTTCCGGGACGCGCTCGGCCGGTTCGCCACCGGCGTCACCGTGGTGACCTGCGCAGGCCCTGACGGGCCGGTGGGCATCACCGCCAACAGCTTCTCCAGCCTCTCGCTCGACCCGCCGCTC
>CAZPCU010000187.1:0-4696 GCA_964585075.1 uncultured Rhodobacterales bacterium | reverse complement strand
GTCGTGGTGGAGGTGCGCCGCGCCTCCGAGCCGCTCGACGACGACGTGGACCGCATCCTGAGCTACGACCGCGTGACCGAGGCGATCGCCCACGAGCTCGCCGCCGAGCGCGTCAACCTGCTCGAGACGCTGGCCGAGCGCATCGCCGAGCGCATCCTGCTCGAGCCGCAGGCCATGCGCGCCTTCCTGCGCATCGAGAAGCTGGACCGCGGGCCCGGGGCGCTCGGCGTCGAGATCGTGCGCTCCCGCCGGGACCTGCCGCGGGAGCTGCATCTCGTCCGCGACGAGGACCGCCCGCACCCCGTGATCGTGTTCCTCTCCAACGCCGCCATCGCTTCGCCGAACCTCGCCGGCTGGCTGGACCAGCTCGAGGCGGCGGGCCGCCCCGCCATCCTTTGCGTCGGCGCGCCGGACCGGCCCGCGCCCGAGACGCGCGCGCGGCTCGCGCAGCGGCGCATCGACCTTCTTGCCATCGAGCAGAATGCCTGGGTGCTCGCCGGGCGCGATGCGCGCTGCGTGGTGGTCGAAAGCCGGACCGAGCTCGACTGGGCGATGAAGCACGGCCAGATCAGCGTCTGGGCGCCTTCCAAGATCGTGCTCGACTCCGTCGAGGCGCCGGAGGTGGGCCCGGGCGATCCCGTGGCGCTGGCCGCCTGGCTCGGCGGGCAGATGGAGGCCGCCGAGCTTCTGCTGATCGGCGAAACGCCGCCCGAGGACCCGGGGCTGCCGGTGCGCGCCCTCCCGGAAGGGGCCGAGCGCCTCTGAGGCGCTTGCCAATCGCGCCGCTTTCGCCCATTCACCGGGCGGAATGACCCATTTTCGACCTCTCGTGCAGTCCGGCCCGTCCCGTCCCGAAGGCGCGCTGCCGCTGGCCGGCGGCGCGCTGTGGTTCTCGCACGCCGAGCGGCTGGAGCGCGGGGCGCCGCCGCGGGTGATCCCGGCGGCGGAGCTGCCCGGGGACTGGCGCGATGCGCTCACCGCGCGCCGCTCGCCGCTCGCCGGCGTTGCCATGGACGCGCCCCGCCTCATGGGCATCCTGAACGTCACGCCGGACAGCTTCTCGGACGGCGGCGCGCATTTCGAGCCCGGCGTTGCGATCGCCCGCGCCCAGGCCATGGCGCAGGACGGCGCGGACTTCATCGATGTCGGCGGGGAGTCCACCCGGCCGGGATCGCGGCCATTGCCCGAGGACGAGGAGATCGCGCGCACCGCGCCGGTGATCGCGGCGCTCGGCGGGAAGGTGGCGGCGCCCGTCTCCATCGACACCCGCAAGACCGCCGTGGCCCGCGCGGCGGTGGAGGCGGGCGCGGTCATGGTCAACGACGTGGCGGCGCTGACGCATGATCCGGCGCTCGCGGGCTACTGCGCCGAGGCCGGGCTTCCCGTCTGCCTCATGCACATGCAGGGCACGCCCGAGACGATGCAGGAGGATCCGCGCTACGAGGACGTGCTGCTCGACGTCTTCGACTGGCTCGCCGCGCGCATCGCGGCGGCGGAGGCCGCGGGCATCCCGCGCGACCGGATCGTCGCCGACCCGGGGATCGGCTTCGGCAAGACGGTCGCGCACAACCTCGCGCTGGTGCGGGGGCTCGCGCTCTTTCACGGGCTCGGCGTGCCGGTGCTGCTGGGCGCGTCGCGCAAGGGCTTCATCGGCAAGCTTGGTGGAGAGCCCGAGGCCGGCCGGCGCGCGCCCGGATCCATCGCGGTGGCGCTCGCGGGGGCGGCGCGCGGGGCGCAGATCCTTCGGGTGCATGACGTGGCCGAGACCGCGCAGGCGCTCCGGCTCTGGCAGGCGGTCCATCACGGAGGGGAGCATGACGCGTAAGTTCTTCGGCACAGACGGGGTGCGCGGCACGGCGAACACGCCGCCGATGACCGCCGACACGGCGCTGCGGCTGGGCCAGGCGGCGGGCCGCCATTTCCGGCGCGACGCCGCCGCGGGCGCCGTTCACCGGGTGGTGATCGGCAAGGACACGCGGCTCTCGGGCTACATGTTCGAGAACGCGCTCACGGCCGGGCTCACCTCCACCGGCATGAACGTGCTGCTGCTCGGCCCGGTGCCCACGCCCGCGGTCGGGCTGCTCACGCCCTCGATGCGGGCCGATCTCGGCATCATGATCTCGGCCTCCCACAACCCCGCCCACGACAACGGGATCAAGTTCTTCGGGCCCGACGGCTTCAAGCTCTCGGACGAGGCGGAGCTCGAGATCGAGGCGTTGCTCGACGCGGGCGTGGCGCCCGCGCCCGCGGCCGAGATCGGGCGCGCGCGGCGCATCGACGACGGGCGCTTCCGCTATGTCGAACGGGTCAAGTCCACCTTCCCGCCCGGCATGCGCCTCGACGGGATGAAGGTGGTGGTGGATTGTGCCAACGGCGCGGCCTACCGCGCCGCGCCGGAGGTGCTCTGGGAACTCGGCGCCGAGGTGATCCCGGTGGGCGTGCGGCCCAACGGGTTCAACATCAACGACGGTTGCGGCTCCACCGCGCCGGAGGTCGCCGCGGAGACGGTGGCGGCGCATGGCGCCGATGTGGGGATCTGCCTCGACGGGGACGCCGACCGGGTGGTGCTTCTGGACGAGACCGGCGCGATCGCTGACGGCGATCAGCTCATGGCGCTCATGGCGACGCGCTGGGCGGGCGAGGGTCGTCTCCGCGGGGGCACGCTGGTGGCCACCGTCATGTCCAATCTCGGGCTCGAACGGCATCTTTCCTCTCACGGTCTCCGGCTCGAGCGCACGCGGGTCGGCGACCGCTATGTGGTGGAGGCCATGCGCCGGGGCGGGTGGAACCTGGGCGGCGAGCAGTCGGGCCACATCGTGATGACGGATCACGCCACCACCGGCGACGGGCTGATGGCGGGGCTCCAGTTCCTGGCCGAGATGGTGCGCACGGGTCAGCCGGCGAGCCGCCTCGCGCGCCAGTTCGAGCGGGTGCCGCAACTGTTGAAGAACGTGCGCTACGCCACCGGGCAGGCGCCGCTCGAGGCCGCCTCCGTCCAGGAGGCGATCCGCGCCGCCGAGGCGCGGCTCGGCGGGCAGGGGCGGCTTCTCATCCGCAAGTCCGGGACGGAGCCGCTCATCCGCGTGATGGCCGAGGCCGAGGACGAGGCGCTGATGGCCGCGATCGTGGACGAGGTGGTGGGCGCGGTGGAAGGCGCCGTCTGAGCGTCAGCTCCGCCGCCGGTCCGGCCGGATCCGGACGGGCCGGGGGGCCCTCGCCGGGCTGGCGGAGCACGGAACCGGCCACCGGACGCCCAGGGGCACGCCGGCGCATGGGCCCCTCTCCCGTCCTTGGCCCGCGCCCGAGCCTGCACCGTCGCCGGGGCCGGATCACCCGCTCCGCCCGAAGAGCGCGCCGAGGGCGCGCCACTGGCTGAGGACGAGCCCGGCGAGGATGAGCGCGAGCGCCGTCAGGAGCGATGGCGGCAGCGCCTCGCCCAGGAGCGCCCAGCCGAACACCACGGACCAGACCGGCACCTGGTAGTTCACGAGGTTCATGAAGACCGGCCCCGCGCTCCGGATCACGACGACGCGGAGCAGGGTCGCCGCCGCGGTGGGCAGAAGCGCCAGCGTGACCAGCGCCGCGAGCGCCCCGGCCGGCGGCGGCGCGGGCGGCCCGTCCACCGCGAGCGCGATGGGCAGCGCGACCGCGGCGCCCACGAGAAGGGTGAGGCTCGCCAGGGCGACCGGGTCGATCGGCGGGCAGCGCCGGGTCACGATCGAACTCACGGCGTAGCACCCCGCCGCGCCCAGGCAGGCGAGGCGGCCCAGGGCCTCGCCCTCCGCGCCGGTCGGGGCGAGGGCGCCCGGCCCGATCAGCACGGCGACGCCCGCGAAGCCCACGAGAAAGCCCGCCACGCGCCGCCAGCCGAGCCGCTCTCCCGGCACGAAGACATGGGCGAGCGGCAGCACCATGAGCGGGACCGCGGCCATGCAGACGCCCGCGAAGCCGCTCGTCACATGCGTCTGGCCCCAGGAGAGCGCCATGAAGGGCAGCATCGTTCCGGTGAGCCCGACGGCGAGGACGAAGGGCCATCGCGCCCGCCCGTCCGCGGTGAGCCGCACCGGCCCGCCGCGGACGGCCCAGACGGCGCAGAGGAGCGCCGCGGCCAGCGAGAGCCTTCCCGTCGCCACCCAGAGCGGCGTGAAGCCCTCGAGCGCGAGCTCTATCCCCATGAAGGTCGCGCCCCAGACGAGGCCGAGCGTCGCCACCATCGCCCAGCTTCGGGCGGTGATCACGGGAAGGTCATCGGTCGGGGCGGTTCTCAAGGCGCTCACGCGGTCTACCTGCTGAATGCACGGGATGGGGCGACCCGCGTTCGGCGGCGTCCGGCCCGCATCCCGCAACCGCGACCGAAAGGAGGAATCCTGATGGACGCGTATATCATTCCGACCCTCGCGCTGCTGACGCTGGCCGTCGTCATCGGCGCCGCCTGGTTCAGCAAGCGCCGCACGGAGCAGCGCAAGCAAGATCCCGAGGCGCCGAAGAGCGCGCTCGCCAGCGACGGCGATTCCCACCGCAAGGACGAGTGAGGGAGACGCCCGGGCCGTCGCGCGCCCGGGCGCCGCCGCGGTCAGTTCTTCGAGCGGTCCACCATCTTGCCGGCGGTGATCCACGGCATCATGCCGCGCAGCTTCTCGCCGACCTGCTCGATCTGGTGCGCGTCGTTGATCCGGCGCGTGGCCTTGAACATGGG
>CAZPCU010000186.1:0-4699 GCA_964585075.1 uncultured Rhodobacterales bacterium | reverse complement strand
GGTCCGCGCGCACCGCACCACGCTCATCTTCCACAACACCCGCGCGCAGGCGGAGATCTTCTTCCGCGCGCTCTGGCTCGCCAACGAGGACGCGCTGCCCATCGGCATCCATCATGGCAGCCTCGACCGCGCCCAGCGCGAGCGGGTGGAGGCGGCGATGGCGGCGGGAGAGCTCCGCGCCGTGGTCTGCACCGGATCGCTCGATCTCGGGATCGACTGGGGTGACGTGGACCTCGTGATCCAGGTGGGCGGGCCTAAGAACGTCAAGCGCCTCGTGCAGCGCATCGGCCGGGCCAACCATCGCTACAACGCGCCGTCGAAGGCGCGTCTCGTCCCCGCCAACCGCTTCGAGGTGGTGGAATGCGTGGCCGCGCTCGAGGCGGTGCGCGCGGGCGAGCTCGACGGGGCGCCGCGGGGCCCGGGGCCGCTCGACGTGCTCTGCCAGCACATCCTGCTGACGGCCTGCGCCGGGCCGTTCGATGCCGACGCGCTTTTCGCCGAGCTGCGCCGCGCCGGCCCTTACGCCGATCTCGCCCGAGCCGAGTTCGACGCATGCCTCGATTTCGCGGCGACCGGCGGCTATGCACTGCGCGCCTACGACCGCTGGCAACGGCTCCGCCAGGGGGCGGACGGGCGATGGGCGCTTCGCGACCCGCGCACCGCGCGGCGCATCCGCATGAACGCGGGCACGATCCAGGACTCGGAGCTTCTGAAGGTGCGGATGCGCGGGCGCGGCCCGGCCCTCGGCGAGGTGGAGGAAGCCTTCGCCGCGACCCTGACCCCCGGGGACACCTTCCTCATCGGCGGGCGCGTCGTGCGCTACGAGGGGCTGCGCGAGCTGACCCTGGAGGTCTCGAACGCCGCCTCCGGCACGCCCAGGATCGCCGTCTTCGGCGGCACCAAGTTCTCGACCTCCACGCAGATCTCCGAACGCATCCTGCGCCTTTTTGCCGCCGGGCGCTGGCCGCAACTGCCGGCCCACACGGCGGAGTGGCTGGCGCTTCAGCGCGAGGTGTCGCGGCTGCCCGAGCCCGGCCGCCTTCTGGTGGAGACCTTCCCGCACGAGGGGCGCGCCCATCTCGTCGCCTACGGCTTCGCGGGGCGGAACGCCCAGCAGACGCTCGGGCTTCTGCTCACCAAGCGGATGGAGGAGGACGGCCTGGCGCCGCTCGGTTTCGTCGCCACGGACTACGCCACGCTGATCTGGGGCCTCGAGGAGGTGGCCGATCCCGCGCCGCTTTTCGATCCCGACGCGCTGGAGCGCGGGCTGGCGCGCTGGCTCGCCGCGAACGCGGTGATGAAGCGGACGTTCCGCGCCTCGGCGAGCATCGCGGGCCTCATCGAGCGCAACATGCCCGGCCAGCGCAAGACGGGCCGGCAGGCCACCTTCTCCTCCGACATCCTCTACGACACGCTGCGCAAATACGACCCGGACCACCTGCTTCTCCGCATCACCCGCGACGAGGCGATGCGCGGCCTCGTCGATTTCGGGCGCCTGCGCGCCATGGCCGAGCGGGTGGCCGGGCGGATCGATCATGTTCGGCTCGGGCGGCTCACGCCCCTCGCCGCGCCGCTCCTCCTCGAGCCGGGGCGCGTTCCGGTGGAGGGTGCGGGGCGCGAGCGGCTGCTCGAGGAGGCCGCGGCGCGGCTGATGGAGGAGGCCGGGATGGTGCCCTAGGCCGCCCCCGGCCGGTCGGTGCCCGCGCGCGCGGGGCGCGCGTCTCTGCTCTTGCCAAGCGCCGTGAAACGCGGCAGGGAACAATGCATGAACGGATACCGCTTCTCCCTCGCCGGCGCGGCGCTCGAGGCGCTGGGCTCCGGCGCGCTCTGGTGGCCGGCGCGGCGGCTCCTCTGCGTCTCCGACCTGCATCTCGGCAAGGCCGAGCGCATCGCGCGGCGCGGCGGGCCGGCGCTGCCGCCCTACGAGACGCAGGACACGCTGGACCGCCTCGCCGCCGATCTCGCCGCAACCGGGGCGGAGACGGTGATCTGCCTCGGGGACAGCTTCGACGACGATGCGGCGGCCGCCGCCCTGCCGGACGAGGTGGCGCTCCGCATCGCCGGGATGCAGGCGGGGCGGCGCTGGATCTGGATCGCGGGCAACCACGATCCCGGGCCGGTGACGCTGGGGGGCGCGCATCTCGTGGAAGCCGCCGAGCCGCCGCTCGTCTTCCGCCACATCGCGGCGCCCGGGGCGGAGGGCGAGGTCTCGGGGCACTACCACCCGAAGGCGAGCCTTTCGGGGCGCGGCGCGCGCATCACGCGCCCGGCCTTCCTGATCGACGCGCGCCGCGCGATCCTGCCCGCCTACGGAACCTACACGGGCGGCCTGCGGTGCGAGGCCGAGCCCTTGCAGGCGTTGATGGGCCAGGGCGCGCGGGCGGTGCTGACGGGGGCCCGGCCCGTCGCGGTGCCGATGCCGCGCGCGGAGCGCCGGCTTGCCCATGCCGCCCGGCCCGGGCAAGAGTGAGCCACCACCAGGGAGCCCGCGCCCGATGTCCGACCCCGAAGCCGACCCGCCGCCCCTCGATCCCGCGCGCGATGCCGCGATCCGCGAGAGCTTCGCCGCGCAGAGCATGATGGCGACCCTCGGCGCGCGTCTCGTCCGCCTCGCCCCGGGCGCGGCGGTGATCGAGGCGCCGGTGGTAGAGGGCGCGCGCCAGCAGCACGGCTATGCCCACGCGGCGCTCCCTTTCGCCATCGGCGACAGCGCGGCGGGCTACGCGGCGCTCACGCTCATGCCCGAGGGCGCGGAGGTGCTGACGGCGGAGATCAAGATCAACCTGCTCGCGCCGGCGCGCGGCCCGCTGCTGACGGCGACGGGGCGCGTCGTGCGCGCCGGGCGCCGCCTCAGCGTGGTGAGCGCCGAGGTCCGGGACGCAGAGACGCAGGTGGCGCTCCTGCAGGGCACGATGGTCGCGGTCGCGCCCCGCGGGCAGGGCTAGCTTCAGGCGGTCAGGCCCTCGGGCTCGGGCAGCCCGTTGGCGCGGCAGCAGGCCGTGAGCGTGTTGGCCAGGAGGCAGGCGATGGTCATCGGGCCGACGCCGCCCGGCACCGGCGTGATGGCGCCCGCCACGGCCGCGCAGCTCTCGAAATCGCAGTCGCCCACGAGGCGCGTCTTGCCCTCGCCCTTCTCGGGCGCGTCCACGCGGTTGATGCCCACGTCGATCACCGTGGCACCGGGCTTGATCCAGTCGCCCCCGACCATCTCGGGCCGGCCCACCGCCGCCACCACGATGTCGGCGCGGCGCACCACCCCGGGCAGGTCGCGGGTGCGCGAATGGGCGACGGTGACGGTGCAGCTGTCGCCGAGAAGCAACTGCGCCATGGGCTTGCCCACGATGTTGGAGCGCCCGATCACCACCGCCTCCAGCCCGGAGAGGCTGCCCAGATGGTCGCGCAGCATCATCAGGCAGCCGAGCGGCGTGCAGGGCACCATGGCCTTCTGTCCGGTGCCGAGCAGGCCCACGTTCGAGATGTGGAAGCCGTCCACGTCCTTCGCCGGGTCGATCGCGTTGATGACCTTTTCCGCGTCGATGTGCCCGGGCAGCGGCAGCTGAACGAGGATGCCGTGCACCGCCGGGTCGGCGTTGAGCCGCGCCACGAGGTCGAGGAGGTCCGCCTCGGGCGTGTCGGCGGGCAGGCGGTGCTCGAAGCTTTCCATCCCGGCCTCGAGCGTCTGCTTGTGCTTGTTGCGGACATAGACCTGGCTCGCCGGATCCTCGCCCACGAGCACGACGGCGAGACCGGGCGTCAGTCCGTGCTCGACCTCGAGCCGCCCCACATGCTCCGCCACCTCGCCCCGGATGCGGGCGGCGAAGGCCTTCCCGTCGATGATTGTCGCCGTCATGCCGATCCTCGTTCTGCGTTCTGCCGTCACGTCCCGCGCCTGCAATCGCGGGTGCGTGCGAGCACGCACCCTACGCCCGCCGCTGCTGTAGGGTGCGTGCTCGCACGCACCCTCCGCCGATTCCGTCGTCAGAAGAGCCCCTCGATGAAGCCCTCGTCGTTCAGCCGGATGGTCTCGGCCGCCGGCGCCGAGGGCAGGCCGGGCATCGTCATGATCTCGCCGCAGATCACCACCACGAACCCCGCGCCGGCCGAGAGGCGCACCTCGCGGATCGGCACCGAATGGCCGGTGGGCGCGCCGCGCCGGGTGGGATCGGTGGTGAAGGAATACTGCGTCTTGGCCATGCAGACCGGCAGGTTGCCGTAGCCCGCCGCCTCCCATTCCTTGAGCTGGTTGCGGATCTTCTGGTCGGCCAGCACCTCGTCGGCGCGGTAGATGCGCTTCGCGATGGTCTCCACCTTCTCCAGAAGGCCCATCCCGTCGGGGTAGAGCGGCGCGAAGTTGGCCTCGTCCTTGTCGGCGATCCCGGCCACGCGGGTCGCCAGCTCCTCGATCCCCGCAGAGCCGTCGGCCCAGTGCTTGCAGAGGATGGCCTCGGAGCCCTGCGCAGCGACATACTCCTGCACGGCGGCGATCTCGGCGTCGGTGTCGCCGGCGAAATGGTTGATCCCGACGACGACGGGCACGCCGAAGCTCTTGACGTTCTCGATGTGCCGGCCGAGATTGGCGCAGCCCGCCTTCACGGCCTCCACGTTCTCCGCGCCGAGATCGGCCTTGGCGACGCCGCCGTTCATCTTCATCGCCCGCACCGTGGCCACCACCACCACCGCCGCGGGCGCGAGGCCCGCC
>CAZPCU010000185.1:0-4703 GCA_964585075.1 uncultured Rhodobacterales bacterium | reverse complement strand
GAACCCCTCTTTCCAGGTTGAAAACCTGGCGTCCTAACCGATAGACGAACGGGCCTTCGCCACAGCGTGACGGGTGCATAGAAAAACGCGCGGGGGCTTGCAAGGGGAAATTTCGCCTGACGCGGCGTGCTCCGGGCGGCGCGCGCGCGCGCGCCCCGGGCTTCAGGCGCCTGCGAAGGCCGCGTCCTCGAGGCGGAGCTGGACCTTCGTCTGCCCGCGCCAGTGGTTGAGTTCCAGCCGTCCCGCGACGTGGACGCGCGCCCCGCCATGGGCCTCGAGCCGGGGGCCGAGGTCGCCGTCGAAGGCGCCGAAGGCGATGGCCTCGAGCCCGCCGCCCATCCCGTCGGAGAGGGAGAGTTTCAGGTGGGTCTCGCCCACGCGCCTGGCGTAGCGCACGGCGAGGTCGGGAAAGGCGAATCGCGGCGCCGGCGCGCCCGCGCCGAAGGGCCCCGCGGCCTCGAGCGCGGCCACGAGGTCCGGCGTCGCCGCCCCGGGCATCAGCGTCCCGTCGAGCCGGAGCGCCCGGGGCCCGGACGCGCCCGCGCCCTGACGCGCCAGAAGCTCGGAGAGCCGGGCCATCGCGGGCTCGAGCCTCTCGCGCGCGAGCGTGAGACCGGCCGCCATGCGGTGCCCGCCGCCCTTCACCAGCAGCCCCTCCGCGGCGAGGCGCTGCACGGCGGCGCCGAGATCGACCCCGGCGACGGAGCGGCCCGAGCCCTTGCCCTCGTCGCCGTCGAACCCGATGACCACCGCGGGTCGGTTGGCGGTTTCCTTGAGCCGCGAGGCGACGATGCCCACGACGCCCGGGTGCCAGCCCTCGCCGGCCGCCCAGACCAGGGGCGCCTCGAGGCCGCGCGCCTCCGCCTGGCCGAGGGCCGCGGCGCGGACCGCCGCCTCGATCCCGCGCCGCTCCTCGTTGAGCGCCTCGAGCCGCCGGGCGAGCGCGTCGGCCTCCGCCGCATCGCGGGTGGCGAGGAGCCGCGCGCCGAGATCCGCCTGGCCCACGCGGCCGCCGGCGTTGATTCGGGGCCCCAGGACGAAGCCGAGGGCGTAGGGGTCCGGCGCGCGGTCCAGGCGCGCCACGTCGGCGAGCGCCACGAGCCCGGGGCGCTGCCGCCAGCCCATGATCTTGAGCCCCTGGCGCACCAACGCGCGGTTGACGCCGGTGAGCGGGGCGACGTCGGCGACCGTGGCGAGCGCCACGAGGTCGAGAAGCGGCACGAGGTCGGGCCCCTCGCGCCCCGCCGCGCGGAGCTGCCGGCCGGCCTCCACCAGCAGGAGGAAAACCACGGCGGCGGCGCAGAGATGGGAGAGGCTGCCATCCTCGTCCTGGCGGTTCGGGTTCACCACGGCATGGGCCTCGGGCAGGGTCTCCCCGGCCAGGTGGTGGTCGAGCACCACGACGTCCGCACCCTCCGCGGCGGCGACGGGCTCGTGGCTCAGCGTCCCGCAATCCACGCAGAGGATGAGGTCGTGCTCCGCCGCGAGCTTCCGCATCGCCGGCGTGTTGGGCCCGTAGCCCTCGTCGATGCGGTCGGGGACATAGAGCGTGGCGCCGCGCCCCATCGCGGCCAGCCAGTCGAGGAGGAGCGCCGCGGAGGCGCCGCCGTCCACGTCGTAATCCGCGAAGACGGCGATCCGCTCGCCCCGCATCGCGGCCGCGACGATGCGCTCCGCCGCGCGCTCCATGTCGCGGAGCCGCCGCGGATCGGGCAGGAGGTCGCGGAGCTGCGGCGCGAGATAGCTTTCGGCCGCCTCGGGCGCCACGCCGGCGCGGGCGAGGGTCGCGCAGACGGCTGGCGCGAGCTCGGTGCGCTGGGCGATGGCCTCCGCCTGCCGCAGAAGCTCCGCGTCCGGGCCTTCCCAGCGGCGGCCCGTGAGCGAGAGATCGACGCCGAGATAGGCGCTCATCGCGCGTGGCCCCCGCGCGCGCCGGGGCGGGGGCGGGCGGGCCGCCGGATCCTCTGGGGCGCCGCCGGGCCGCCCATGCCTCAGCGCGGGTTGCGATAGGTCATGCGCCGGACCGAGCCTGTCTTTGAGCGCATGAGAATCGTCTCGGTCTCCACCCAGCCGGGGCGGCGGCGGATGCCCGGCAGGAGCGAGCCGCCGGTGACGCCGGTGGCGGCGAAGATGACGTCGTCCTGCACCATGTCGTCGCGGGCGTAGACGCGGCTCAGGTCGTCGATGCCTGCGCGCGTGGCGCGGGCCCGCTCGTCGTCGTCGCGGAAGAGGAGCCGCCCGAGGATCTGCCCGCCCATGCACTTGAGCGCCGCGGCGGCCAACACGCCCTCGGGCGCGCCGCCCGTGCCCATGTACATGTCGATGCCCGTCAGCTCGGCTTCGGCGCAATGCATCACGCCCGCCACGTCCCCGTCGGTGATGAGCCGGATCGCCGCGCCAGTGGCGCGGACCTCGTCGATCATCCCGGCATGGCGCGGGCGCTCCAGGATGCAGACGGTGATATCCGCGGCGGCGCAGCCCCGCGCGGCGGCGAGCGCGCGGACCCGCTCGGCCGGGCCCATGTCGAGCGTCACGACGCCTTCCGGGTAGCCCGGCCCCACGGCGAGCTTCTCCATGTAGACGTCGGGCGCGTGCAGCATCGATCCCCGAGGCCCCATGGCGATGACGGTGAGCGCGCCCGGCATGTCCTTGGCGGTGAGCGTGGTGCCCTCCAGCGGGTCGAGCGCGATGTCCACGGCCGGGCCGGCGCCGGTGCCGACCTCCTCGCCGATGAAGAGCATCGGCGCCTCGTCGCGCTCGCCCTCGCCGATCACCACCCGGCCCGCGATGTCGAGGCGGTTGAGCTGCTCGCGCATGGCGTTGACGGCGGCCTGGTCGGCGGCCTTCTCGTCGCCCCGTCCCACCAGGTCGGAAGCGGCGATGGCCGCCTGTTCGGCCACGCGCGCCAGGCCGAGCGAGAGCATCCGGTCGTTGAAGTCTGTGGCGGCCATGTCCCTGTCCCTCGCGCTGCCTGGCGTTTCGCGGGGTGTAGCCTTCGGGCGGGGGCGAGACAAGCCGCCCTCGCGCCCGGCTTGCCAAGGCGCCCGCCCTCGGGCAGGGTCCGGCGCGGTCGCCGCAAGGGGAGGAGGGCGATGATCACCGCAGAGGAGGCGCGCGCCTTCGAGCTCACGGCGCCGCCGCCGGGTTTCGCCGCGGATCCGTTCCCGGTCTATGCCGGGCTTCTGGCCCATGCGCCGGTGCTGCGCCAGCCCGACGGCTCCGTGCTGGTGGCGCGCCACGCGGATCTTGACCGGATCTACCGGGACACGCGGCGCTTCTCCTCGGACAAGAAGGCGGCCTTCGAGCCCAAGTTCGGCGAGGGCACGCCGCTTTACACCCACCACACCACGTCGCTCGTCTTCAACGACCCGCCGCTGCACACCCGCGTGCGCCGGATCATGACCTCGGCGCTCACGCCGCGGGCCATCGCGCGGATGGAGCCGGGGCTCGTGGCCGTGGTGGACGCGCTGCTCGACCGCATGGCCGAGCGGGCGCGCAGGGGCGGGGCGGTGGACCTCGTCCAGGACTACGCCAGCACGATCCCGATCCAGATTATCGGCAACCTGCTCGACGTGCCGATGGAAGAGCGCGGCCCGCTCCGCGACTGGTCGCTCGCGATCCTGGGCGCGCTGGAGCCTGCCCTGTCGGAGGAGCAGCTCGCCCGCGGGAACGCCGCCGTCGCGGAGTTCACCGCCTATCTCGAGGATCTCGTGGCGCGCCGCCGCGCGTGCCCGGGCGATCCCGAGACGGACGTGCTCACCCGCCTCATCCGGGGCGAGGGGGCGGAGGGGCAGCTCTCCGAGACGGAGCTGCTGCAGAACTGCATCTTCATCCTGAACGCGGGGCACGAGACGACCACGAACCTGATCGGCAACGCGCTCGCGCTTCTCGACGACCACCCGGACGAGAAGGCCCGGCTTCTGGAGGATCCGGATCTGCTCGGCCCGGCGATCGAGGAGGTCCTGCGCTACGCGTCCCCGAACCAGCTCGGCAACCGGGAGACGACCGAGACGGTGGAGATCGGGGGAGAGACCATCGCGCCCGGCACCAACCTGCACCTCGTGATCGGCGCGGCCAACCGCGACCCGGCGCAGTTCCCGGAGCCCGACCGATTCGACATCGGCCGCACCCCCAATCGCCATCTCGCCTTCGCGGGCGGCCCGCATGTCTGCGTCGGGCTGAGCCTCGCGCGGCTCGAGGGGCGCGTGGCGCTGGGCCGCTTCCTCGCGCGGTTTCCCGGCTACCGCATCGCGCCCGGCCGCCGGCTCGGCGGCCGTATCCGCTTCCGCGGCTATGCCCGGCTGCCCGCCGTGCCGGGCTGAGCCCCCTGTCAGACGGGCGGCGGGCCGCCCGCGAAGCTGCCGTAGCCGCCGCCGAAGAACACCAGCGGCTCGCCTGCGCGGCATCTCGCGCGCAGCACCTCGCCAACGTGGATGTCATGGTCGCCGCCTTCGTGCGCCGCGCGCTTCCTGCACTCGAACCGGGCGAGGCAGGAGTCGAAGACGGGCACGCCCTCCGGGTTCGCGCGCCAGTCGAGGCGGTGGAAGGCGCCCGCGTCACGCGCGAAGGCGCGGCAGAGGTCGCGCTGTTCCGCGCCCAGCACATGCACGGCGAAATGCCGGGCACGGTCGAAGGCCGCGAACCGGAGCGAGGCGCGCGCCGGCGCCCCCGGCTGGGTCTCGATCGCGGTGGAGGACACGGGG
>CAZPCU010000184.1:0-4715 GCA_964585075.1 uncultured Rhodobacterales bacterium | reverse complement strand
ACCAAGCGCGCCACGCTGTCGGCCGTCTACAGCGCCACGGTGCTCTACTGGCTCGGCGACGAGACGCCGGACAGCAGCGCCACCTGGGCGTTCCTCGACCGCCGCATCGGCGACGTCATGCAGTTCGAGAAGGTCAAGGCGCAGGTGGGCGAGAACCCGGTGCTGAAACGGGTTTTCGCCGGCCCGGCCTGGGTGCTAGGCAAGGTGCGCGCGCCGATGCGCGCGCCCGACATCGACCTGCCGGGCCGCTGGTCCGGCCCGCCCGCCCAGGAGTGACCCCATGCCAGAGCAGACCATGCGCGCCGTCGAGATCAGCGAGCCCGGCGGCCCCGAGGTGCTGCGCTGCGTGGACCGCCCGGTGCCCGAGCCGGGCGCGGGGCAGGTGCGCATCCGCGTGGCCCATGCCGGGGTGAACCGGCCGGACGCGCTCCAGCGCGCGGGCGCCTACGCCCCGCCGCCGGGCGCGTCGGACCTGCCGGGCCTCGAGGCGGCCGGCGAGATCGCGGCGGTCGGACCGGGCGTGACGGACTGGAAGGTTGGAGACCGCGTCTGCGCGCTCCTGCCCGGCGGCGGCTATGCCGAGCAGGTCGTGACGCCCGCGGCGCACTGCCTGCCCGTGCCGGAGGGGCTCGGCCTCAAGGAGGCCGCCTGCCTGCCGGAGACCTTCTTCACCGTCTGGTCCAACGTCTTCATGCGCGGCGGGCTGCAGGCGGGCGAGCGATTCCTCGTCCACGGAGGCTCCTCCGGGATCGGCACGACGGCCATCCAGCTCGCCCATGTCTTCGGGGCGCGGGTCTTCGCCACGGCGGGATCGGCCGAGAAATGCGCCGCCTGCGCGCGGCTCGGGGCGGAGCGGGCGATCAACTACCGCGAGGAGGATTTCGTCGAGGTGCTGCGCGCCGAGGGCGGCGCCAACCTCATCCTCGACATGGTGGGCGGCGACTACATCCCGCGCAACGTCAAGGCGCTCGCCGACGACGGGCGGCTCGTCCAGATCGCGTTCCTCTCGGGGCCCAGGGTGGAGCTCAACTTCGCGCAGGTGATGACGCGGCGGCTGACGATCACCGGCTCCACCCTGCGCCCGCAGTCGGACCTCGCCAAGGCGCGCATCGCCGAGGGGCTGCGCGCGCAGGTCTGGCCGCTGCTCGACGCCGGCCGCGTCGCCCCGGTGATGGACTCCGAGTTCCCGCTGGAAGAGGCCGCCGCCGCCCATGCGCGGATGGAAAGCTCGGCCCATATCGGGAAGATCGTCCTCAAGGTGGCCTGAGGGCTCAGGGGATCGGCACGAGAAGCGCGTCGTCGAGACGGCAGTCCTCGACGACGTCGCGGCCGCAGGGAACGGGCGCGAGCCCGTCGCGCGACAGGCAGAGCCGCGCCTCCTGGATCCGGCCCGCGCGGCAGGTGACCGTGAGCATGTCGGGCTCCCAGCCGGGATTGGCCTTCAGGAACGCCTCCTCCACCACCCGGGCGGGCAGGCGTACCGGGTCATCCAGCCGGCGGAAGACGCCCGGGCGCGTGACGGCCTCGTAGGCCCGCCGCGACAGCGCGAAATAGTCCTCGGCGGAGAGTCCCGAGCAGCTGCCGTGCTTCTTCCACTGGTACCAGGCGAGCCCCGCGCTGCCCATGATATCCGCCATCGCGCGGGTGGCGGCGCGCGATGGCGGCTGCATCGAGGTCGGGCAATGGCTCGGCCAGCCGCGATGGTATTGCGGCCAGAGCCCGTGCAGCGTCCAGCCGTGATCGGCGGCCGGATCGCACTGCGCCGCGCCGCGCGCCCCGCCTTCGAGCGCGCACCAGGTCGGGCTCCAGCTCAGCGAGAGCACCCAGTAGTCGAAATCGCCCGCCGTCTCGCCCTCTGCGCGCAGCGCCGTGGCCCAGAGCAGCAGCAGAATCGCCCAGCGCATTCGGCCCTTCCCTTCCCGTTTCGGCTCGACTATATCGTCGCGGAGTTCCCCGACAACTCGATCCAGCCTCGCAGGGCGAGGCCGCCCGGCCCCCCGGGCGCCGGGCAAGACGTATTGAGGAGACGCGACATGGCCAAACTGCTGCACCCGAAGGCGACCGCCGTCTGGCTCGTGGACAACACCACGCTCAGCTTCAAGCAGATCGCCGATTTCACCGAGATGCACGAGCTGGAGATCCAGGGCATCGCGGACGGCGACGTGGCCGCGGGCGTCAAGGGCTTCGACCCCGTGGCGAACAACCAGCTCGACCCCGAGGAGATCCGCAAGGGCGAGGCCGACCCGAACTACAGGCTCCAGCTGAAGTTCAACCCGGCGGCGCGCGACGAGGACAAGCGCCGCGGCCCGCGCTACACGCCGCTCTCGAAGCGGCAAGACCGCCCGGCCGCGATCCTCTGGCTGGTGAAGTTCCACCCCGAGCTCGCCGACAGCCAGATCTCGCGGCTCGTGGGCACGACGAAGCCCACCATCCAGTCGATCCGCGACCGCACCCACTGGAACATCTCCAACATCCAGCCCATCGACCCCGTCGCGCTCGGCCTCTGCAAGCAGTCCGAGCTCGACGCCGCCGTGCAGAAGGCGGCGAAGAAGAAGGAGGCCGAAGGCGCGGTCATGTCCGACGACGAGCGGCGCAAGCTCGTGTCCACCGAGCAGAGCCTCGAGATGGAGGCCGAGCCCAAGATCCCGACGGCGATCGAGGGTCTCGAGACCTTCACGCTGACGGGCGGCGAGGAGAAGCGGGAGGACGACGAGGACGAGACGCTCGACCCCGACAGCTTCTTCAACCTTCCGGGCGACGAGGAAGAGGACGACGAGGACGACAAGCGCTAAGCGCGAACGTCCTCCGGGGCTTCCATTCCACCGCGATGCGCGGCACCCTCTCCGCCGCGCGACAGGCAGGAGGCGGCACATGCGGATCGCGGTCATCGGGGCCGGTCTCATCGGCGGCGCGGCGGCGCGGCATCTCGCCAAGGCGGGCCATGACGTCGTCCTGATCGGCCCGCCAGAGCCGGCCGACAAGCGCGGCCATCACGGCGTCTTCGGAAGCCACTACGACGAGGGCCGCATCACCCGGAAGCTCGACCCCTGGGCCTTCTGGAGCCGTGTGAGCCGCGAGAGCATCGCGCGCTACGCGGAGATCGAGGCCGAAAGCGGCATCCCCTTCTACACCGGGGCGGGCGCGATGCTCGCCGGGCCGGCCGATGGCGCGCTCATCCGGCAGACGGCAGAGGTGCAGGAGGCGGCGGGCTTCCCCGCCGAACGGCTGACGGGTGCCGCCCTCGCGGAACGCTTCCCCTATTTCGCCTTCTCCGGCGACACGCTCGCCCTTTACGAGGCGACCGGCGCGGGGCACATCAGCCCGCGGCGGCTGGCCCGCGCGCAGCAGGCCGCCGCATGCAGGGCCGGCGCGCGCCATCTCGCCGTGGAGGCGGAGGGCCTCGAAGAGACCGGCACGGGCGTCCGGATCGCAACGGCCGAGGGCCGGGTCGAGGCGGATCGCGCGCTCGTGGCCACCGGCGGCTTCACGGATCTTCTTTTGCCCGGCGCGTTGCCGCTCTCGGTCTATGCGCGCACCGTGGCGCTCTTCGAGATCGACGCGGCGGAGGCGGCGCGGCTGTCCGGCATGCCGTCGCTGATCGCGCTGCTTCCGAATGGCGAAGACCCGTATCTCCTGCCCCCCATCCGCTACCCGGACGGGCGGCTCTACCTCAAGCTCGGCGGCGACCCGGTGGACGTGCCGCTCGAGGGGCGCGCGGCGCTCGGCGACTGGTTCCGGGGCGGCGGCTCGGCCGAGGTGGGCGCGCGCCTCGAGGCCATGATCCGGGAGCGGATGCCCGGCCTCGCGATCCGGCGCACCGTCACGGATGCCTGCGTGACCACCTACACGCCCGCCGACCGGCCGGCCATCGGGCGGCTCTCGTCGCGGGTGGCGGTCGCGGTCGCGGGGTGCGGGCGGGGCGCCAAGTGCTCCGACGAGCTGGGCCGCCTGGGCGGGCTCGCCGCGCTGGGCGAGGCGCTTCCCGACTGGGCCGAGCTCGAACCGGTCACGAGCCGCGCGGCCTGACCGGGGCCTGCGTCGTCAGAGCGCCTTCCGCGCCGAGAGCGCCGCGGCGATGGTGCCGTCGTCGAGGTAATCGAGCTCGCCGCCCACCGGCACGCCCTGGGCGAGCGAGCTGATCGCGACCCGGTCCTCGAGCGCGTCGGCGATGTAGTGGGCGGTGGTCTGGCCGTCCACCGTGGCCGAGAGCGCGAGGATCACCTCCGTCACCTCTTCGTCTGCCACCCGCTCCACGAGCTGCGGGATTCGCAGGTCCTCCGGGCCCACCGCGTCGAGCGCGGAGAGCGTGCCGCCGAGCACGTGATACCGCCCCTTGAACACGCCGCCGCGCTCCATGGCCCAGAGATCGGCCACGTCCTCCACCACGCAGATCTGGCCGTTGGCGCGGGCTGGATCGGCGCAGATCGCGCAGATCTCGCGGGTGCCCACATTGCCGCAGCGCGTGCATTCGCGGGCCGTCGCGGCCACCTGCTGCATCTGGCGCGCGAGCGGCGCGAGCTGGCTCTCCCGCCGCGCGACGAGATGCAGGACGGCGCGCCGGGCCGAGCGCGGCCCGAGGCCGGGGAGCCTCGCCATCATCTCGATCAGCGTGTCGATGTCGGTGGGGGCGCTCATGCCGGGCGAACACGGCCTTCGGGGCGGGGCGCGGCCGGGCCGCGCCGTCGCCTCAGAAGGGCAGCTTCATGTCCTTGGGC
>CAZPCU010000183.1:0-4717 GCA_964585075.1 uncultured Rhodobacterales bacterium | reverse complement strand
TGCATCCGCTCGGGCACCAACGTCTATTCGCAGACTATCCTCGCCGCGCTGATCGAGCATCTGGGCGAGGAGGCCGCGAAGGACTGGGCCGGGGCGGTGGTCGGCAACTTCGCGCGCGACCCGCAGGGCGGCGACACCGACCAGCTGCGCGGCATCGTCTCGGGCGAGTGCGACATCGCCATGTCCAACACCTACTACTTCGCCCGCGCGATCCGGAAGGACGTGGACGGCCTTTCCGACAGCCTCGACATGATCGGCTGGGTCTTCCCGAACCAGGACAGCTTCGGCGCGCACATGAACCTCTCCGGCGGCGGTGTCGCCGCGCATGCGCCCAACCGCGAGAACGCGGTCCGCTTCCTCGAATACCTCTCGAGCGACCAGGCGCAGGAATACTTCTCGGCGGGGAACGACGAGTATCCGGCGGTGCCGGGCGTCGCGCTCAGCCCGTCGGTGGCCGAACTCGGCTTCTTCAAGCCGGATGACGTGGACCTCTCCGAAGTGGCCAAGAACGTGTCGGCCGCCCAGCGGATCTTCAACGAGGTGGGCTGGGAGTGATCCCGGCGCCCTGATCGGGCAGGCGAGGCCCCGGCGGATGCGCCGGGGCCTTTTCGCATGGGCGGCGGTGCCGTGCCGCGCGGCGGCGGGCTATTCCGCGGCCTCGGCCACCGGCGCCGTCGTGGCGCGCGGCACCTCCTCGCGGCGTTGCCCGAGCGAGCGGCAGACGAGCAGCACCGGCAAAAGCCCCACCGCCACGATCACCAGCGAAGGCACCGCCGCGCCGGCGAGGCGCTCGTCCGCGGCGAGCCGGTGCGCCTGCACGGCAAGCGTGTCGAAGTTGAACGGCCGCATGATGAGCGTGGCGGGAAGCTCCTTCATCACGTCCACGAAGACGATGAGCAGCGCGGTCAGCACCGAGGGCTTCAGAAGCGGCAGATGCACCCGCCGCACGAGGCCGGCCGGCGTGGCGCCCAGCGTGCGGGCCACGGCGTCCATGTGCGGGTGGATCGTGGCCTGCCCGCCGTCATAGGTGTTGAGCGCCGCGGCCATGAAGCGGATCATGTAGGCGGCCACGAGCAGCCAGATCGACCCGGTGAAAAGAAGCCCCGTGTCGATGCCGAAGCGCGCCTCCATGAAGGCGTCTATGGCGTTGTCCAGCGCCGCGAAGGGTACGAGCAGCCCTACCGCGATCACGCCGCCCGGCACCGCGTAGCCGATGCGCGCGAGGTTGGACGCCCCGGCCGAGAGCCGCCCCGGGCGGAGCCGGTTGAAGAGCCCGAGAAGCACGGCCGCCGCAACCGTCAGCAGGGCGGCGATGCCGGCGAGCGTCAGCGAGTTCCGTAGAAAGCCGAGGTAACGCTCGGACAGCAGGCTCTGCCCAGAGCCGATGGCCATTTCGAGCAGCAGCGCGACCGGCAGCAGGAAGCCGAAGAGCACGGGCAGGGCGCAGAGCGCGAACGCCGCCCAGCGCGCCGGTCCGGCGAGTTCCGGCGGGGGCGGGCGCTCGAAGCGCCGACCCGCGCCGTGATGGCGCGCATCGCCGCGGCTCACCCGCTCGAGGATCGCGAGGAAGAGCGCGAAGACGAGCAGGCAGAGCGCGAGCTGCGCCGCCGCCGCGCGGTCGGCCATGGAGAACCAGCTCTGGTAGATGCCCACCGCGAAGGTCTGGACGCCGAAATAGCTGACGGTGCCGAAATCGGCGATGGTTTCCATGACGGCAAGCAGCACGCCGCCCGCGATGGCCGGCCGCGCCATGGGCAGTGAGACACGGAAGAAGGCGCCCCATGGCCCCTGCCCGAGGGCGCGGGCGGCGAGATTGGCCGTCGCCGATTGCTGGAGGAAGGCCGCCCGCGCCAGGAGATAGACGTAAGGGTAGAGCACGAGGATCAGCATGATCGCCGCGCCGGTGGTGGAGCGGACCTCGGGGAACCAGTAGTCGCGCGGCCCCCAGCCCGTGACCTCCCGGAGAAGGCTCTGGACCGCGCCCGGGTGGTCGAGGAAATCCGTGTAGGCGTAGCCCATCACGTAGGCGGGGAACGCCAGCGGCAGGGCCAGAAGCACCTCGAGCACCCGGACGCCCGGGAAGCGCGTCATGGTCACCAGCCAGGCCGCCCCGGCGCCGATGGCGGCGGTGCCGACGCTCACGATCGCCACGAGCTGGAACGTGGTCGCGGTGTAGCGCCAGAGCACCGTGTCGGCGAGATGGGCGAGCGTCTCCGTGGAGCCCATGACGGCCGCGAGCGCCACCGCGAGCATGGGCAGCAGGCAAAGCGCCGCCACCAGAAGCGCCGCGCCCGAGAGCGCGGTTTCCCAGGAGCCGAGCGTCCGGGGGCGCCTCAACCGGCCGCCTCCAGCGCCTCGACGATGGGCGAGAAGCTCGCCGCCTCGAGGCTCGCCCCGCCCACCAGAGCCCCGTCCACGTTTGAGACCGCGAAGATCCGCGCGGCGTTGCCGGGCTTCACCGAGCCCCCGTAGATCAGCCGCACCGAGCGGCCGACCCCGGCGCCGAAGCGCCGCTCCAGCCGGGCGCGGATGAAGTCGTGCACCTCTCCGATCTCGTCGGGCGAGGGCGTGTGGCCCGACCCGATGGCCCAGACCGGCTCGTAGGCGACCACGAGGTTGAGGCCGGTGGAGCCGTCGGGGATCGAGGCGGCGAGCTGTCCCCCGATGATGTCGAGCGTGTTGGCGGCCTCGCGCTCGGAGAGATGCTCGCCCACGCAGAGGATCACGGCGAGCCCCGCCTCCTGCGCCGCCCGGGCCTTGGCGCGCACCGCCTCGTCGGTTTCGCCATGCGCGGCGCGGCGCTCCGAATGACCGAGGATCACGTAAGCCGCCCCGGCGTCGCGCAGCATGGCGGCGGACAGATCGCCCGTGTGCGGGCCCGCGGCCTCGGCATGGCAGTCCTGCCCGCCGAGGGCGATCGCGTCGCCTGCGCGGTCGGCGGCGCGCGAGAGGAGGGTCGCGGGCGGGCAGAGCACGATTTCGCAGCCGGCCTGCGGATGCGCCTCGGCGAGCGCGGAAATCTCTCCAAGGTCCGCGCCCGTTCCGTGCATCTTCCAGTTCCCCGCCGCCAGTCTGCGCCGCATTCCTCGCCCCCGCTTCATCGCAATGGACCGTATCTTTCGTTCGCGCCGGGAGAGGTCAACCCCGCTTGCGCCACGGGGCCGGGCTGCTACACGGGGTGGATGGAGGATGGAGCGATGATCCCGAGACTGGATGCGCGCGCGCTGCAGGCGGGGGACCCCGAGGCGATGACCGCGCTGCGCCATGGCGTGGAGGAGGCGGGCTTCCTGACCTTGCATGATACCGCGATCCCGCCTGCGCAGGTGGAGGCGCTGATCGCCGCCTACCGCCGATTCTTCGCGCTGCCCGCCGAGGAGAAGCGCAAGGTGGACATGGCCGTCACCGGGGCCAATCGGGGCTGGGGCGCGCCGCGCTCGGAGCGCGTCGATCCGGAGGCCAACCCCGACTACAAGGAGGTCTTCGACTGCGGCTTCGAGCTGCCGGAGGGCGATCCGTTGCGCGCCCGCGGCCTCGGCGTCTATGCGCCCAACCGCTGGCCGGACGGGATGCCGGACTTCCGCGCGACGCTCGAGACCTACCAGCGCGACGCGCTCGGCGTGGCGCTCCGGCTGCTGTCCGCCATCGCCCGCGCGATCGGCGCGGAACCCGGCTATTTCGACGACAAGTTCACGCGGCCCATGGCGCTTTTGCGCGGGAACTGCTACCCGCCGCGCCCCGAGGGCGCCGGGGCGCGCGATTTCGGGATCGGGGCGCATACCGATTATGGCTGCCTGACGCTCCTGGCGACCGACGGCGTTCCGGGGCTCGAGGTCCAGACGCCCGCGGGGGGCTGGGTGCCGGTGGCCGCGCCGCCGGGCGAGTTCATCGTGAATTTCGGCGAGATGCTCGAGATGTGGACCGGGGGCGCGGTGCGCGCCACGCCCCACCGCGTCGTGGGCGGGACCGGGGAGCGCATCTCCGTGCCGCTCTTCGTCAATCCCGACCACGACACGAACGTCGCGCCCCGGGGATCGGGCCGGGTGATCCCTGCGGGCGAGCATCTCCAGAAGCGGTTCGACGAGACCTACCTGCATCTCGCCCGCGGCTAGTTCCCGGCCAGGGCGCGCCGCGTCAGGGCGCAGGCGGCCGTCGCGTCGTGTTCCGCGGAGTCGGGCAGAGAGCAGTAGCCCATCTTCTGCACCTGCCCGTCCGAGGGCCGCGCCCAGGTGAGCCGGGTTTCGCCCGCCGCGGCGAGCTCCTTCGCCAGCGCGCCCTTGCTGCGCAGGTAAAGCCGCCCGTCACCGTGGATGGTCGCAAAGAGGTGCCCGTCCGAGTAGAACACGGTTCCGCCCATCATGTCGCGGGTCGTGATCGCCCCGAGCCCCGCGAAAAGCCCGGCGTAATGCGCCACCGTCTCCGGCGCGGTCACCGCTCCTGCTCGGCGCGCAGCTCCTCGACGTCCTTGAACTTGATCGATTCGCCGCAGCCGCAGGCGTCGGCCACGTTGGGATTGTTGAAGCGGAAGCCCGATTCGAGGAGCGAGGTCTCGTAGTCGATCTCGGTGCCGAACAGGAACATCTGCGCCATGGGCGCGATGAGGACGCGGGCTCCGTCCTGTTCCACCACCTCGTCGTGGGGGTCGGCCTCGTCCACGTATTCCATGGTGTATTCCATCCCCGCGCAGCCGCCCTTCTTGACGCCGATGCGCAGGCCGTGG
>CAZPCU010000182.1:0-4722 GCA_964585075.1 uncultured Rhodobacterales bacterium | reverse complement strand
CCACCGGCCGGCCCAGCCGGTCGCGCGTCTGGAAGGCGTTGGGCGGCTGGCCCGGGCGCTCGTCCACGACGATGCGGAAGTCGCAGTTGAGGCCGGGCGCGATCTTCAGGCACTGGGCTTCGGCCACGGGCTCCACCGTGTCCACGACCTCGACGAAGCGGCGCACGGCCAGCTCGGCGCGGGCGCGCAGTTCCTCGGATCGGGCCTCGGCGATCGGCGGAGGCGCGGGGCGCGGGGCGGGTGCCGGCGCGCAGCCGGCCAGCACCGCGGCGAGCAGGAGAAGCGCGAGGACTGTGCGGAGGACGGACAGGATCATGATCTGCGGACGTGGTGGGCCGGGTCGCGCCCAGTATCGTTCGATGGCCGCTGCCTTCCAGACATTTTCGCGTGACCCGTGCAGCCTTGCAAATGCCCCGCGCCCCGTTAGGCTCGCCGCCATGTTCACCATCGAGCACGAGTTCGACGCCACCGTGGTGACCCTCGTCGACGAGGGCGAGGCGCCGCTGCAGGAGGACGTCGTCGTCCATGGCTTCGAGGAATGCGTGACGGTGGAGCAGTACGATCCGCGCACGGACCGCGTGAACCGCGTCACCCTCTCGATGTCGCAGATGCGCGACCTCGCCGCGGCGATCCAGTTGCCCGAAGGCGTCTACAAGCGCCGGGACGGCGGCTGAGCGCGCCGCGGGAGCACGGGAGTCGGCACGCCGCGGTGCCGCACCGGCATGCAGCTTGCGCGCCATGCGCCGCCAACACGCTTGAATCCCGCAGCGGCGCGTCCGAGATAGGCGTGGTCATCGAAGGAGTGCCCATGCCCGCGCCCAATCCCGCCGCCCTCGACTTCCTGCTGACGCGACGCTCCCGGCCCGCGAAGACGCTTGTCGCGCCTGCCCCGGACCGGGCGGCGCTGGAGCCCATCCTCACGGCCGCCGCGCGGGTGCCGGACCATGGCAAGCTGGAACCCTGGCGATTCGTCGTGCTGGAACGCGCCGCGCTGGACCGGCTCGCCGCGGCGGCGCGCGCGCGGGCTGCCGAGCTCGGGCGGCAGGACCCGGAGAACGACAAGGACGCCCGGCAGTTCGCGGACAGCCCGCTCGCCGTGGCGGTGATCGAGGTGCACAAGCCCTCCGAGAAGATCCCCGCGCTCGAGCAGACCTATTCGGCGGGCGCGGCCTGCCTGTCGCTCCTCAACGCCGCGCTCGCCTCGGGCTGGGGCGCCAACTGGCTCTCCGGCTGGCCCGCCCATGACGCCGCCTTCGGGCGTGACGCGCTGGGCCTCGGGGACGGCGAGCGCGTGGCCGGCTTCATCCACATCGGCACCGAGCGGACCGCGCCGCCAGAGCGCCCCCGGCCGGACCTCTCGGCGATCGTCACATGGGTGTCGGAGTGATCCTCGCCGACTTCCTAAAGGCCCTCGGCCAGATCGGGGACCCGCGCTTCCGGGCCGTCTTCTGGCGCGGGCTCGGGCTCACCGTCCTGTTGCTCGCAGGCCTCACCGCGGTGCTCGTCTGGGGCGTGGGCTGGCTCGTGGGCGACACGGTCACCCTGCCCTTGCTGGGCGAGGTCGGCTGGGTGGACGACGTCCTGAGCTGGGCGTTCCTGGCCCTGATGCTGGCGCTCTCGGTGTTCCTGATGGTGCCCGTGGCCTCGGCCTTCGTGTCCATGTTCCTCGAAGAGGTGGCCGACGCCGTGGAGGACCGCCACTATCCCGGCCTGCCGCCCGCGCCCTCCGTGCCCGTCTCCGAGGCCGTGCGGGACGGGCTGGCGGCCATGGGCGTGCTGATCGCGGCGAACGCCGCGGCGCTTCTGCTCACGCTCGTGCTGCCGGTCGCAGGGGCGCCCGTCTTCATCGCGGTGAACGGCTACCTGCTCGGGCGGGAATACTTCACCGTGGCGGCGATGCGGCGCGAGGGGCGCGAGGGCGCACTTCGGCTACGGCGCCGCCACGCCGTGACCATCTGGGCCGCCGGCGTCCTCATGGCGCTGCCGCTGGTGGTGCCGGTGCTGAACCTCGTCGTGCCGATTCTCGGCGCGGCGACCTTCACGCACCTGTATCACCGGCTGAAGGCGGGTTCATCCGGTTGAAGAAATCGATGTCCTCCACCGTGATCCAGCCCGACACGATGATCCCGGCGATCACGGCCCAGAGCGCGAGAGACACGAGCGTGACGATTCGAAGCTTCTTGCCCAGGTGATGATGCTCGGGCGCGCTGGCGGGCGTGCCCTCCGTCACCTTGCCGAGGTCGCCCTGCGTCTGGATGCGGATGGGCAGCGCGACGAGCAGCGTCATGAACCAGATGACGGCGTAAAGAACGAGCGCCGAGGCGATGGACATGCGGGATTCCTTTCGGTCTTGCGCACCGGCGCGACCGCCGGGATCAGACTTCCTCGAGCTCGATGAGGCAGCCGTTGAAATCCTTCGGATGGAGGAAGAGCACCGGCTTGCCATGCGCGCCGATCTTCGGCTCTCCGGAGCCCAGCACCCGCGCACCGCTCTCGCGCAGCTTGTCGCGCGCGGCGCGGATGTCCTCCACCTCGTAGCAGACATGGTGGATGCCGCCGGCCGGGTTCTTTTCCAGAAAGCCCTCGATCGGGCTGTCCTCGCCCAGCGGGTGCAGAAGCTCGATCTTGGTGTTGGGCAACTCGATGAAAACGACCGTGACGCCGTGCTCGGGCTCGTCCTGCGGGGCGCCCACCGTGGCGCCAAGCGCGCCGCGATACTGTTCCGCGGCGGCCTCGAGATCGGGCACGGCGATGGCGACGTGATTGAGGCGTCCGATCATGGGAGCGCGTCCTTTCCCAACGGCGAAACGGGCTCCCGCCATATGGCGCGGGACGGGGCGACGCCGCAAGGGGGGAGGATGCCGCACCCCTCGCCTTAACCTCCCCTTCACCACGCGGCCCCGATGCTCGGGCCAGGACCGACCGAGCCGACAGGAGACCGCCCATGGACGACCCCGACCGCATCATTCCGCTCCGCAGCCCCGCCGGGGCGGGCCCGCTGACCGGGCTCACCGTCCTCGCCGTGGAGGACAGCCACTGCGCGAGCGAGGCGCTGCGCCTTCTTTGCCTGCGCTCGGGTGCGCGCATCCGGCGGGCGGGCAGCCTCGCCGCGGCGCGGCGCCACCTCGCCGTCTACCGCCCCTCCGTCCTCGTCGTGGATCTCGGGCTGCCCGACGGGTCGGGCGCGGAACTCGTGGCGGAGGCCGCCCGCGCCCCGGCGGCGGTGCCGGCGATCCTCGGCCTCAGCGGGGATCCCTGCGCAGAGGGCGCGGCGCTCGCCGCGGGGGCGCACGGCTTCCTGGCGAAACCGCTGCCGTGCCTCGCCGCCTTCCAGCGAACGATCCTGGGCGTCTTGCCCGCGGACGGGGACCCCCCCGCGCCCCAGGTCGCGCCCACCGGGGACGCGCCGCGCCCCGATCCGCTCGCCTACCGCGAAGACATGGCCCATGCGGCCGCCTTCCTGTCCGAGGAGGCGGGGCCGGCCGGGCTCGACTACGTCGCGCGGTTCCTGAGCGGCGTGGCCCGCATCGCCGAGGACGACCAGCTCGTCCAGGCGGCGGAATCCCTCGCCCGCGCCCGCGCGGAAGGGCGTGCCGGCCGCGCCGCGCGCGCCGAGGTCGCTGGCCTCGTGGAGGCGCGCCTCGCGGAACGGGCGGTGATCTGAACGCCGCGCCGCGGCCGCGTCAGTCCCGTTCCACCACCCGGAGCGAGAGCTCCATGAGCTGCTCCGGCGAGGGTTCGGAGGGCGCGCCCATCATCAGGTCCTCGGCGCGCTGGGTCATCGGGAAGGGAATCACTTCGCGGATGTTGAGCTCGTCGGCAAGCAGCATGACGATCCGGTCGATCCCCGCCGCGCAGCCGCCATGCGGGGGCGCGCCGTACTCGAACGCGGTGGCGAGCCCGCCGAAGCGTCGGCGCACCTCCTCCTCGCTGTAGCCCGCGATGGCGAAGGTCTTGAGCATCACGTCGAGCCGGTGGTTCCGGATCGCGCCCGAAACGAGCTCGTAGCCGTTGCAGGCGAGATCATACTGGAAGCCCTTCACCTCGAGCGGGTCGCCGTCGAGCGCCTCGAGCCCGCCCTGCGGCATGGAGAAGGGGTTGTGCTCGAAGTCGATCTCGCCCGTCTCCGCATCCTTCTCGAAGATCGGGAAATCCACGATCCAGGCGAAGGCGAAGCGGTTCTCGTCGAGATGGTTCAACTCCCGGCCGATCACGTCGCGCGCCCGCGCGGCGACGTTCTGGAACTCCTTCGGCCGCCCGCCGAGGAAGAAGGCCGCGTCGCCCTTGCCGAGGCCGAGTTGGGTGCGGATCGCCTCGGTCCGCTCGGGCCCGATGTTCTTGGCCAGCGGCCCCGCGGCTTCCACACCGTCCTCGCCGTCGCGCCAGAAGATGTAGCCCATTCCGGGCAGCCCCTGCTCCTGCGCGAACTTGTTCATTCGGTCGCAGAACTTTCGGCTGCCGCCGCCCGGCGCGGGGATGGCGCGGACCTCCGTCCCCTCCTGCTCCAGAAGGCGCGCGAAGATGGCGAACCCCGAGTCCCGGAAATGCTCGGACACGACCTGCATCCTGATCGGGTTCCGGAGATCGGGCTTGTCGGTCCCGTAATGGAGCATCGCGTCGGCGAAGCTGATCTGCGGCCAGACCTTGTCCACCTTCCGGTCGCCGCCGAACTCCTCGAACACGCCCTCGATCACCGGCTGGATCGTGTCGAACACGTCCTGC
>CAZPCU010000181.1:0-4725 GCA_964585075.1 uncultured Rhodobacterales bacterium | reverse complement strand
CGGCGGGCGTGTTCCTCCTCGCCGCCCTCTGGATCGGGGTCCGGGGCGACGGCGCGCGCGCGGCCTTCGGGGGCATGTTCCTCGACGACGGGTTCGCGCGCTTCGCGAAGGTGGCGATCCTGCTCGCCGCCGCCGCGGTGCTGGCCATCAGCCAGGACTACATGGAACGCCGCGGCATCCTGCGCTTCGAGTTTCCGCTCCTGATCACGCTGGCCGTGGTGGGTCTCGGCGGTCGCCGTATTATTAATATAAATAGGGCTCGAACTGCAATCGCTCGCGCTCTACGTCGTGGCCTCCATGCGCCGGGACAGCGTGAAGTCCACCGAGGCCGGCCTCAAGTATTTCATCCTGGGCGCGCTGTCCTCGGGGCTTCTGCTCTACGGCGCTTCGCTCGTTTACGGCTACAGCGGCACGACGCTCTTCTCCGGCGTGATCGAGGCCGCGGGCGAAGGCCGCGCCGAGCTCGGCCTGCTCATCGGCCTCGTGCTCGTCGCGGCGGGCCTCGCCTTCAAGGTTTCCGCCGTGCCCTTCCACATGTGGACGCCCGACGTCTACGAGGGCGCGCCCACCCCGGTGACGGCCTTCCTCTCCACCGCACCCAAGATCGCCGCCATGGCGCTCTTCGCCCGGGTGCTCCACGACGCGTTCGGCGGCGTGGTGGCGGACTGGCAGCAGGTGATCGCGATGCTCTCGCTGCTGTCCATGTTCCTCGGCGCGATCGCCGCCATCGGGCAGACGAACATCAAGCGGCTGATGGCCTACTCCTCGATCGCGCATATGGGCTACGCGCTCATGGGGCTCGCGGCGGGAACCGCCTTCGGCGTGCAGGCCATGCTCGTCTACATGGCGATCTACGTCGCCATGAGCGTCGGCACTTTCGCCTTCATCCTCTCGATGGAAAGGGACGGCCAGCCCGTGACCGACATCGCCTCGCTCAACATGTATTCCGGGACGGAGCCGGGCCGTGCCCTGGCCATGCTGGTGCTGCTCTTCAGCCTCGCCGGGGTGCCCCCGCTCCTCGGTTTCTTCGCCAAGCTCTACGTGCTTCGCGCGGCCTACGAGGGCGGACTCGTCTGGCTTGCCGTCGCGGGCGTCGTGGCCTCGGTGATCGGCGCCTTCTACTACCTTCGCCTCGTCTACTACATGTATTTCGGAGAGGAGGGAGCCGAGACGCTGGAAGCCGGCGGAAGCCCGGTGCTCTGGGGCGTGCTGATGGCCTCGGCCGCGGCGATGCTCGTCGGCATCGTGAACCTGTTCGGGATCGAGGGCGCGGCCGCGGCCGCGGCGGCGGCGCTTGTCAACTGAGGCGCGCCTCCCCCCGGGCTGGCCTCTCGCCTATGAGAGGGTAGTCCTCGAAGAGACGCCCTCCACCATGTCCGAGGCCGCCGCGCGCGCGCCGGGCCTTTCCGGGCCCGCCTGGATCATGGCGCGGCGGCAGACGGCCGGGCGCGGCCGGCGCGGCCGGGCCTGGACGGATCCGGCCGGAAACCTCGCCGCCACGCTGGTTCTGCGCGAGAACGATCCGCGCCGCGCGGCACTGCGCTCCTTCGTGGCGGCGCTCGCGCTGTTCGACGCGGTCGTCGCCGTCACGGCGCGGCCCGAGGCGCTCGCGCTCAAGTGGCCGAACGACGTGCTGCTGAACGGGGGCAAGCTGGCGGGCATCCTGCTCGAAAGCCTGGCCGGGGGCGCGCTCGCCGTGGGCGTCGGCGTCAACCTGCGGGAGGCACCCCAGCCCGAAACGCTCGAGCCGGGCGCGCTCCGCCCGGTCGCGCTTCTTCACGAGACCGGCGCGGACGTCGCGCCCGAGAGCTTCCTGACCCATCTCGCCATCGCCTTCGACGCGCGGGAGCGGCAGTTCTCCACCTACGGCTTCGCGCCCATCCGGGCCGCCTGGCTCGACCGCGCGGCGCGGCTCGGCCAGCCTCTCAAGGCGCGCACGGGCCCGCGCGAGATCACCGGCAGCTTCGAGACGGTGGACGAGGTGGGCAACCTCGTCCTCCGAACCTCGCGGGGCCGCGAAGTGCTCGCGGCGGCGGACGTGCATTTTCCCGAAGGGGTGTGAAGCCCATGCTTCTCGCGGTCGATTGCGGCAACACGAACACCGTCTTCTCGATCTGGGACGGGGCGCGCTTCATCGCCACCTGGCGCATGGCCACCCAGCACCAGCGCACGGCGGACGAATACTACGTCTGGCTCTCGACCCTGAAATCCTTCCAGAAGATCGAGCCCGCGATCACCGACGTCATCGTTTCCTCCACCGTGCCGCGGGTGGTGTTCAACCTGCGCGTCCTCGCGGACCGCTACTTCAACACCCGGCCGCTCGTCGTCGGCCGGCCGGACTGCCTGCTTCCGGTGGACGTGCGGGTGGACGGGGGCACGCAGGTGGGCCCCGACCGGCTGGTGAACACCGTCGCGGGCTTCGACCGCTACGGCGGCGACCTCATCGTGGTGGATTTCGGCACCGCCACCACCTTCGACGTGGTGGACCGTGACGGCGCCTATGTGGGCGGCGTGATCGCGCCGGGCGTGAACCTCTCCCTCGCCGCGCTCCACGAGGCCGCGGCGGCGCTGCCGCACGTGGACATCTCGCGGCCCCAGCGCGTGGTGGGCACCAACACCGTGGCCTGCATGCAGTCGGGCATCTTCTGGGGCTATGTCGGCCTCATCCGCGAGATCTGCGCGCGCATCAAGGCCGAGCGCGACCGCCCCATGAAGGTGATCTCGACGGGCGGCCTCGCGCCGCTCTTCCAGCAGGCCGAGGCGCTCTTCGACGATTTCGACGACGATCTGACGATGCACGGCCTCGCCGTGATCCATGGCTACAACAAGAAGAAGGGAACGACCCCATGAGCAGCGACC
Source organism: uncultured Rhodobacterales bacterium (assembly GCA_964585075.1). GTDB lineage: Bacteria > Pseudomonadota > Alphaproteobacteria > Rhodobacterales > Rhodobacteraceae > Rhodosalinus. The sequence goes on along the minus strand of CAZPCU010000181.1, from coordinate 1,866 downwards.
GTCTGATCTACCTCCCCCTCGGCGGCGCCGGCGAGGTGGGCATGAACGCCTATGTCTACGGCTACGGTCCGAAGGACAGGGAAAGGCTCATCCTCGTGGACCTCGGCGTGACCTTCCCCGACATGGACACGACCCCGGGGGTGGACCTGATCCTCCCCGACATCTCCTGGCTGGAGGCACGGCGCGACCGGCTGGAGGCGATCTTCATCACGCACGCCCACGAGGACCACGTGGGCGCGCTCGGCCATCTCTGGGCGCGGCTCGGGGCGCCCGTCTACGCGCGGCCCTTCACCGCCGAGATCGCCCGCGGCAAGATGGAGGAGCAGGGCCAGCCGGAGCGCGTGGTGAACGTCGTCCAGCCCATGCCGGACATGGCCGAGGCCGGGCCGTTCCGGGTGGGATTCCTGCCGGTCTCGCACTCGATCCCGGAAAGCTCCGCGCTGGTGATCGACACGCCCGCGGGCCGGGTGGTGCACACCGCCGACTTCAAGATCGACCGCGAACCCGTCGTGGGCGAGCCCTTCGACGACGAGGCATGGGCCGAGGCGGCGAAACCGGGGGTGCGGGCGCTCGTCTGCGATTCCACCAATGTCTTCTCGCAGAATCCCGGCCGGTCGGAATCCTCGCTCGGGCCGGCCATCGAGGCGCTGGTGGGCGGCGCGTCGGGGATGTTCGTGGCCACGACCTTCGCCTCCAACGTGGCCCGGCTCAAGACGCTCGCCGAGGCGGGCGAGCGCGCGGGCCGCTCGATCTGCCTGATGGGGCGGGCGATGCGGCGGATGATCGAGGTCGCCGTGGCGACGGGCGTCCTGACCGGGTTTCCCCGCGTTGTGAGCCCCGAGGACGCCGCCGGCATCCCGCGCGAGAACCTGATGCTGCTCGTCACCGGCAGCCAGGGCGAGCGCCGCGCGGCCTCGGCCCAGCTCGCCCGGGGCGGGCCCTACCAGGGGCTCGAGCTCAAGGCCGGCGACACCTTCCTTTTCTCCTCCAAGACCATCCCGGGGAACGAGCGGGGCGTGCTGCGCGTGGTCAACCAGCTCTCCGAACTCGGCGTGGACGTGGTGGACGACGCCACCGACCGCTACCACGTCTCTGGCCACGCGAACCGCCCCGACCTCGAGGCGATGCACGCGCTCATGCGCCCGCAGATGGTGATCCCGATGCATGGCGAGCACCGGATGCTGCGCGAGCACGTGAAGATCGCGAAACGGAAGGGGATCGAGGGTGCCATCGCGGTGAACGGGACGATGCTCGATCTCACCGGCGAGGCCCCCGCCATCTGCGATCACGTCGAGGCGGGGCGGACCTATCTCGACGGCATGGTGCAGGTCGGCGCGCTCGACGGGATCGTGCGCGACCGGATCCGCATGGCGCTGAACGGCCATGTGCTGGTGACGGCGATCCTCGACGAGGACGACGAGCCCCTGGGGGAGCCCTGGTGCGACGTGCGGGGCCTTGCCGAGACGGGCCGCTCGGGGGCGCCGCTCGCGGATGTGCTGGAAGAGGATCTCTCGCAGTTCCTCGGGCGCGCCGGGCGGAAGATCCTCGCCGACGACGACAAGCTCGAGGAAGGCATGCGCCGCGTCGTGCGCCAGACGGCGCTGGGCGAGATCGGCAAGAAGCCCGAAGTGACGGTGGTGATCAGCCGACTCGGCTGACGGGATCACTGCCCGCCAGGCTCGCGGGCCGCTCGACGTTGCGCGGCGCGTCGCGGTCGGGCTCAGCCCGCCATCCGCTCCTCGAAGCTGAGCGCGATGAAGCGCGGCATGTGATCGCCCATGCCCACCACGGCCGGCCCTTTCTCCCGCTCCTTCGCGGGGTCGCGCCGCGGCGCGCGCTTGCGCGACGGCGCGGCCTTCTCGGCGG
>CAZPCU010000180.1:0-4806 GCA_964585075.1 uncultured Rhodobacterales bacterium | reverse complement strand
CCACGGGATCGCCGTGGGGCTGCGCGACCTCGGCATGACGCTGAACCCGCAGGCCGCGCACTACACGCTCATGGGCATCGAGACGCTGTCGCTCCGGATGCAGAAGCACTGCGAGAACGCGATGGAGGTGGCGGGCTGGCTCGAGAAGCACCCGGCGGTGGCACATGTGACCTACGCAGGTCTGCCTTCCTCGCCCTACAACGACCGCGTGGCGCGGATCTGCCCGAAGGGCGCGGGCGGGCTCTTCACCGTGGCGCTCAAGGGCGGCTACGACGCCTGCGTGAAGCTCGTGGACAGCCTCGAACTCTTCAGCCACGTCGCCAACCTGGGCGACACGCGCTCGCTCATCATCCACTCGGCCTCGACCACCCACCGCCAGCTCACGCCGGAGCAGCAGGTCTCCGCGGGGGCCAGCCCCGACGTGGTGCGCATCTCGATCGGGATCGAGGACGCGAACGACCTCATCGCCGATCTCGAGCAGGGCCTCGCCAAGGCCACGGCCTGACAGGCGCTTCTCCCGCGCGGCCCGTCCGGCCGCGCGGATGGATCGTCACGACACCGGACAGGGGCGCCGGCGGAGGCTGCGGGCTGGCGGCGGCCAGGCCGGCAACGGCAGGCAGGCCACGCCGCTATTCGTCGATCCGGAAGACCGCGGACACCGTCACGCGGAAGGTCAGCTCGCCCGCGGCCACGGGAACGGAGTCCGACGCCATGCGGGCGGCCTCCATCATCATCGGGCGCGGCTGCCCGCCGCCCTGCTCCGAGAGGCTCTGGACCGGGCCGAGCGCGACGTCCGCCGTCTCGGCGAGCTGGGCGGCCCGCGACATGGCGTCGCGCACCGCCGCGGCGCGCGCGGCGGCCATGGGCTCCGAGGGATCCTCGAGCGAGAAGCCGAGCCCCCCGAACCGGTTCGCCCCATCCTCGAGAACCGCGTCGAGAATCCCGCCGAGCGCGTCGAGATCGCGCACCCGCACCGTCACCTGGTTGCGCGCGGCATAACCCGTGATCTCGCGCGGGGCGTCGCGCTCGGGCTGGCTCCAGACCGGGTCGAGCGAGAGATCGGAGGTCTGGACGTCGCGCGCGGCCACGCCCATCTCCTCGAGGCGCGCCAGAATCCCGCCCGCGGCGGCGGAGGCGCGGTCCATGGCCTCCTGGGCGACCTCGGCCTGTTCCTGGACGCCGAGCGTGATCATGGCCATGTCGGGCGCGGCGCTCACCTCGCCGGTTCCCGTGACGCTGATCGTGGGCATGGGCGTCTCGGCGAAGGCGGGGGCCGCGACGGCGAGCGCGAGCGCGAGAAGGAATGGGAAACGCATGAGGCTTGCTCCTGTGACTGGATCGGTCCCGGCACCGCGGCCAGCCTCGCCCAGCGCCGGCGGCGTGGCAAGGCAGACCGCCCGCGGCCCTCGGCGGCAAACCGCTAGCCCTTCGCGGGCCCGCCCATGGCGGGACTCCCAATGCCCGCAGCAAAAATGCTATGAAGCTGAGCGATGAAACCGGAATTCGCCCTCTCGCTGTCCCTTGACGGGATCGGCCTTCTCATGCGCGGGCAGGAGGGCTGGCTGCGCGTGGGCGACGTGGCGCTCGACGTGGCCGACCTCGACGCCGAGCTGTCCGATCTCCGCCGCGCGGCGCTCGGCCTCGCGCCGGGCGGGTTCACCACCATGCTGGTGATCCCCGACTCGCAGATTCGTTACCTCGAGATCGAGACGGGCGACGTGGACGACCCGACGCGCCAGGCGATGATCCGCCACGCGCTCGACGGCGCCACGCCCTACGCCGTCGAGGAGCTTCTCTTCGACTGGACGGTGGACGGCTCCGTCACCCAGGTGGCGGCCGTGGCGCGTGAGACGCTGGAGGAAGCGGAAGCCTTCGCGGTGCAGCATCGCTTCAACCCCGTCTGCTTCGTCGCCACGCCCGAGCGGAGCGGCTTCGGCCGCGAGGTGTTCTTCGGAGAGACCGCGTCCGCGGAGCTCTTCCTTCCCGCGGGAACCTCCGTGGAGCCCGACACCGCCCGGATGGAGGTGGTCGGCTCGGCCCCGCCGCCGGCCCCTTTCGCGGAAGAGGTGGAAGAGGAAGAGAGCGCCACCGCGCCGGAGGCTCCCGGCCCTCCCGCCGACGAGACGACGGCGGACGCCGCGCTGGCGGACGCATCCGGCGGCGCGCAGACGGGCTCCGTCGAGGCCAGCGCCGCCGCGCCTGAAGAGGAAAAGGCGGACGCGCCGGAGCCCAAGGGCGAACAGGCCGACGCCACGCCGCACGAGGACGTCGCGGCGGAGCCGCCAAGCGCGTCCGGACGGCCGGCCGACGACCGGAAAGGGGAAGAGAAGGAGGAGGCCCCGGCGCAATTCTTCTCCATCCGGGCGCGCCGGGGCGCGCCGTCCCCGAGCCCCGACGACGCGACCGGCACGCCCCCCGTGCTGCCGTCCTTCCGCTCGGCGGGCCGCGCGCAGGGTGACGCGGCAGAGGCACGGCCCGCGCCGCAGCTGCGGGGGGCGTCTGCGCCGGCGCCGCGAATCCCGAAGGCGCCCGCTCCGAGGATCGGCGCGCCCGCCGGCGACATGTCGGACGATCCCACGCCCGCGCGGACCGCTCCGCTTCCGCCGCGCGCGCCGGACCTCGGGCGCGCCGCGCGCCGGACGGGTGAAGAGGACGCGCCGCCGCTCCGAACCGCCGGGCCGGGCATCGCCTCCGCGCAGCCGGCCGCAAGCCTCGGCCAGCACATGGCCCCGCCCGAGGACGAAGCGGAGCGGCTGACGCTCTTCGGCGCGCGCGGCGAGCAGAAGGTGGGCGGCAAGCCCCGCTATCTCGGCCTCATGCTTACCGCAGCCCTCCTCGTCTTCCTCGTGGGCGTCGCGGCCTGGGCGGCGGTGTTCGTGGACGACGGCCTCGCGCGGTTCTTCCCGGATCGGTCGGAGAGGGCCGTGGCTGGTCTCACCGAGCCGGAGGCCGCGCCCGAAACCGAGGCGGAGCCGGCGCCGTCCGCCGTCGCGGAAGAGCCGGTCGCGCCCGGAACGCCCGCCGCCGAGGACGCCGCGCCGCCGCCCCCGGAAGAGACCGCGGCGCGCGCGCCGGAAACGCCGCCCGCGCCCACGCCGCTGCCGGAACCCGAGCCGGAACCGCAGGCGCGGCGCGCGGTGACCCCCGAGGAGGCGGAAGCGCGCTACGCCGTGACAGGCATCTGGCAGATGGCGCCCGAGCGCCCGGGCCTTCCCGATCTCATCCCGCTCGACGGGCTCGTCCTTGCCGCGGTGGAGGACACGCCGCCGAAGCTGGAGGCCCTTTCCCTGCCGCTGCCCGAGGCGGCGCGAGGCGACGCCGCGCCGCCGCAGCAGCCCCCGGCGCCGCCGCCGGGCACGGTGTTCCGGCTCGACGAGGACGGCAACATCCTGCCCACGCCCGAAGGCTCCTACTCGCCGCTCGGCATCACGATCTACGAAGGCCCCCCGCCGGTGGTGCCGCCCCGCCGCGACGGCGCGGCGGAAGCGCCCGAAGCCGAGTCCGAGGCCGAGACCGCGCCGGCCGATGACGCCGCCGACACCGGGCTGATCTTCGGGCCGTCGCTCGACGGGATCGCGGCGGAGGGACCGCCCGTGCGGCCGGGCGCGCTCGCTGAAGAGAGCGACGCGGCGACGGTCGAGGAACCGATGCCGGGCGAGGAGGCCGGCCCGGAAAGCGCCCTTGCCGCGTTCCGCCCGCTCGCGCGGCCGGGGGCCGTGACTGCCGCCGCCGAGGCGAGCGCCGCCGCGGCCGAGGCGGAAGCCCTGGCCGAGGCGCAGAGCGCGGCGGAGGGCGCCGCGGCTGACGCTCTTGCCGAAGCGCAGCGCACCGCCGACGACGCCGCGGCCGCGACCGCCGCGGCATCGACGGCAGGCGTCGCGGCCACCACCCCCTCCCCGGACGCGCCCGACCTGTCGAGCGCCACGCGGCTGGCCGTGGTCGCGTCGATCGCTCCCGAGGCCCGGCCGGGGAACTTCGGCCGCACCGTGGCCCGGGCCCAGCCGGAACCCACCCGCGTGGCCTCCGTCGCACCGCGCAGCGTCGCGCCGCCGGCGCCCTCGAACACCACGGTGGCGCGCGAGGCCACGCTGGACAACGCGATCAACCTGCGGCGGCTGAACCTGATCGGCGTCTACGGGCAGCCGTCGAACCGCCGCGCGCTCGTGCGGCTCTCGAACGGGCGCTACCTCAAGGTCGAGGTCGGCGACCGGCTCGACGGCGGCCGCGTCAGCGCCATCGGCGAGGGCGAACTGCGCTACACGAAGAACGGCCGGAGCCGCGTCCTGCGCATGCCGAGCGGCTGACGCCGCCCCGGGCCCCGCTCAGACGCCCGGCAGCGGCCTGTGCGGCGCGTAGATCTCCAGGATTAGGGCGACGGCGGCCTCGGTGGACATCTCCTCGCTTTCGCCGGTGCGCCGCGAGGTGAGTTCCACCTTGCCCTGCGCGATGCCGCGCGGACCGACCGTCACCCGCCAGGGCAGGCCGATCAGGTCCTGGGTCGCGAATTTCGCGCCCGCCCGCTCGTCGGTGTCGTCGTAGAGCGGCTCCAGCCCTTCGGCCGAGAGCGCCTCGTAGATGTGCCCGCAGGCGGCATCCGTCGCCGCGTCGCCCGGACGAAGGTTGACAATGCCCACCGGGAAGGGGGTGACCCCCTCGGGCCAGATGATCCCCGCCTCGTCGTGGCTCGCCTCGATGATCGCGCCCACGAGGCGCGAGACCCCGATGCCGTGGCTGCCCATGTGGACCGGCACGCGGTTTCCGTCATGGTCGGCGACGACGGCGCCCATGGGTTCGGAATACTTGGTG
>CAZPCU010000179.1:0-4820 GCA_964585075.1 uncultured Rhodobacterales bacterium | reverse complement strand
GCCGAGCACATGGGAGGCGAGACGGCCGTTCGGGTAGAGCCGCATCTCGCGCGGCCCGAACAGCAGCCCCGGCTCGCCGATGTCGTGCACCGCCTGCTTCTGCTCGGGGCTGATCTTCCGCTTGATCCAGAGGAACTTGCGCGGGCCGGTGAAATCCTCGAGCAGCTCCTCGGCGTCGAGGTCGGGAAAGATGCGCGCGAGCTCGCGCGCCGCGGTCTCCGGGTCCACCATCTGCTGCGGCTGCGCGTAGAGGCTGTGGGTCCCCATGTTGGTGGCGAGCACCCGGCCGCGCCGGTCGGTGATGTCGGCGCGTTGCGCGATGATGGAGGCGCCGGGCGCCCGCACGCGCGGCTCCTCGGGCTCGGAGGCGGCGAGATGGGCCGTGCGCCCGCCCACGACGGCGAAGGCGCAGACGAAGGCGAGGCCGAGCACCAGCAGCCGCGTCTCGGCGCGCTGGCGCAGGCGGTCGCGCATCTCCTCGTGGCGCAGGCGGATGTTCTCGCGCTCGATGGCGTCGGGGCTCTCGCCCCTGGCGCGGGCCTCCAGGATCCGGGCGAGCGGGCGAAGCGGCGTGCGGATCATGGCAGCATCTCCCCCTGCTCGGAGATCTCGACCACGTTGGCGATGGCGTCCGGTGTCTCTTCCGAGGGGTAGGCGACCTGCTCGACGCGGCCGAACTGCTCGGGCCGGAAGGGCAGAAGCTCCAGCCGGTCGAAGTTCATCTCGGCGAGCTCCCGCAGGCGGTCGGGCCGGTTCAGATAGGCCCATTCCGCGCGCAGCACGCCGAGCCGCGCCCGGGCCTCGGCGATGTCGCGCTGCAGCGCCTCGGTCTCGGCGATGGCCTGCTGGGTGCGGTAGTTCTCGTGATAGGCCCAGAAGGCCAGGCCGATCACGGTGAAGGCGGTCGTGACGAAGAGCAGCGTGCGCATGTCGTCTATCCTTTCAGAAGCGGCATGCCGATCTCGGCGGGTTCGGGGGCGCCCGCGGGGGCGTCGGTGCGTCGCGCGACCCGGAGGCGCGCGGAGCGCGCGCGCGGATTGCGGGCGAGCTCTTCCCGGTCCGCGCTCACGGCCTTGCGGGTGAGGATCTCGAAGCGCGCGGCCTCGGGCGTGCCGGCGGGCGCGTAGCGGTTGGCCGCGCCGGTGGAGCCCGAGCGCGCCTGCAGGAATCGCTTCACCATCCGGTCCTCGATGGAGTGGAACGTCACCACCGCGAGCGCGCCGCCCGGGGCGAGCGCGCGCTCGGCGGCCACGAGGCCGCGGAAGAGCTCCCCGAATTCGTCGTTCACGGCGATGCGCAGGGCCTGGAAGCTGCGGGTGGCGGGATGCGCCTGGCCGGGTTTCGCGCGCGGCAGGCAGGATTCGACGATCCGGGCGAGCTCCAGCGTCGTCCCGATGGGCGCCTCGGCGCGGGCCCGGAGGATGGCGCGGGCGATGCGCCGGCTCGCGCGCTCCTCCCCGTAGAGGAAAAGGATATCCGCGAGCTCCGCCTCGGAGGCGGCGTTGACGATGTCGGCCGCCGTCGGCCCCTCGCGGCCCATGCGCATGTCGAGCGGCCCCTCCTTCTGGAAGGAGAAGCCGCGCTCGGGCCGGTCGAGCTGCATCGACGAGACGCCGAGGTCGAGCACCACGCCCGCGAGATCGCTGCCGTAGTCGTCGAGCCGAGAGAAGACGCCCTTCACCATCTCCAGCCGCTCGCCGTATGCCGCCGCCCAGCCTTCCGCCAGCTCGAAGGCCAGCGGGTCGCGGTCCACGGCGATGACCTTTTCCGCGCCGGCCTCCAGAAGCGCGCGGGTGTAGCCGCCCGCGCCGAAGGTGCCGTCGAGCCAGACGCCGCGGACCGGCGCCACGAGATCGAGCAGCGGGCCGAGAAGGACCGGGATGTGCGGCGGCGCGGGGCTCGGGGCGGACGCGGCCGGGCAGGTCATGGCCTAGCCCTCCGCCCCGCCGCCGGGCTGCGGATCGTCGAGCAGCATCAGCGGGTCGAAATCCTCGGGCAGTTCGTCGAGCCAGGCCTCGGTGCGCGCCAGCTCCTCCGCCTCGTAGGTCTCGGGCTTCCAGATCTGGAAGGTGTCGCCGGCGGCGATGAAGAACGCCTCTCCCTCGAGGCCGATCTTCTGGCGCAGCTTCGCCGGCAGGACCAGCCGGCCCGTCTCGTCCACGTTGGTGGGGAAGCTCTGGCCGTGGAACAGGCGCTGCAGCATCTTGCGCTGCATCGAGCCGCGCGGCATCGCGTCGATCTTGGCGTCCACCTCGGCGATCGCCTCCATCGTGTAGCATTCGAGATAATTGCGGCGGTGATCGCCGTAGACGATGACGAGTTCGGGGTTGAGCCCCTCGGTCCAGTTGGGGTCGCCGGCTTCGAGCACGCGGCGGAACGAGGCCGGGATCGACACCCGGCCTTTCGCGTCCACCTTGTGGCGGCTCTCGCCTCTGAACCTGCGGCCCACTGTCCCTACGGCCCTTTCAACCTCCGCCCCCGAAGGCCCGGCGCCTTACGAAAACGGCGGATCGAGCTGCTGCCAAAGCCCGATCCGCCGCCCTCGTCCCGTCGCCGGGGTGTCCGGTTGCGCGCGCCACCTGGGGGGATGTCTGCTCGCGCGCGCACCGGATCTCTCTTTCACGATGAAAGCGGGGTGCCTGTATGAAACCTGACTTTCTTGGGAGCCTTGATCGGGGTTCTTCGTCGCCCCTTCGTCCCGTCCCTCATCGTGGGAAAAGGGATGCCATGGGAATTCATGGAAATCAACAGGTTTTTTTGGGAGGAACCGCTATACGCCTCTTGGGCCGCAACCGGCATCGCGCCACTTGGCGGGAGCCAGCAGTCAATTCTTACCATATATGGTGGCTGAATATCGGTTTAATACCAAATAATGGCCACCAAAGCCGGCGGGGAAAATATGCCCATGAATTCCCAGAGAAGCCCGGATGAATCACGGCGCCGACGCCCGGACAGGATCGACCCGGGCGAATCGCACGCCGAAGGCCGAAACGCCCCGCCGCATGGGCGCAATCCAGTCGAGCGCGGCGGAGTCGCCCGCACAGGTTCGCAAGGCGCCCAAACGATGGGCGAGGACGCCCAACGCTTCGGCGGGTCACGGCGCGCAGCCGAGATGCGCCTGCCGAATAGGCGGATCGACGCAAGAAAGGTCAGCGATTCATATGCACTTGCCGCATAGCAGCATTGAACCGGCCGCTATTGTGCAGACGCAGCATCGACGTATCTTTGAGGGCATCGGACGGCGGCGATGAACGGACGCGCAGCCGTCACCACGGAACACAAGGATCAGGAAACCCTCTCCTCCTCCCTGGGTTTTCTGAAACTGGCGGCGGCATCTCTCCTCCTCCCTGATGTCGCCGCATCTTCTTCACCGGCCCCGCGCCCCATGGGCGCCCGGCCGGGACAGCGGATCGAAGCGCCCCCTCCTCCTCCCTGGGGCCTTCGTGATCGAAACGGCGGCGCCCTCCTCCTCCCTGGCGCCGCCGTTTCTCTTTTCCGAAGCCCTCGCACGGCCCGTCCCGTGAATTCCCGGCCACCCCTCGCGCCGCGCCGCCGTTCGGTGCTTCGCCCGGCGCCGGCCACGCGCGCCGCCCCGGTGCATGGCGTCCTCCGGCGTGACCCGGGCCGCCTCCTCCAGGAAGCGGAGGAAGGCCGCCGCCGCCGCGCTCGGCGCCGCGGGCCGGCCCGCGGCGCAACTCAGAACGGGATGTCGTCGGCGGCGGTCACGAAGCGGGCGACCACCTTCTTGTCGCCGGCCTTCTCGAAGGCGACCTCCAGCTTGTCGCCCTCGATGCCGGTGATCGTTCCGTAGCCGAATTTCTGGTGGAAGACCCGCTCGCCCACCGCGTAGGCGCTCACCGCCTCGAGGTCGATCACCTGCCCGCGGGCCTCGCGGGGCTGGCTCACGGGCCGGGCGCCCGCGCGCTCCTGCATCCGCCGCCAGCCGGGCGAGTTGTAGACGTTGGCCTCGGCCGCGCGGCGCTCGATCCCCGCCGTGGCCGCCGCGCCGTAGCCCCCGCCGTAGAGCCCCGGGGGCGTCAGCACCTCGACATGCGCCTCGGGAAGCTCGTCGATGAAGCGCGAGGGCATCTGCGACTGCCACTGCCCGAAGACGCGCCGGTTGCCGGCGAAGGAGATGGTGCAGAGCTCTTCCGCGCGGGTGATGCCGACATAGGCGAGGCGGCGCTCCTCCTCGAGCCCCTTGAGGCCCTGCTCATCCATGGACCGCTGGGAGGGGAAGAGCCCGTCCTCCCAGCCCGGCAGGAACACGGCGGGAAATTCCAGCCCCTTGGCGGCGTGGAGCGTCATCACCGAGACCTTCTCGCCCTCGGCGCCCGCGTCGTTGTCCATGATGAGGCTCACATGCTCCAGGAACCCGGTGAGGTTCTCGAACTCCTCGAGCGCCTTCACGAGCTCCTTGAGGTTGTCGAGCCGCCCCGGCGCCTCGGGCGTCTTGTCGTTCTGCCACATCTCCGTGTAGCCCGACTCGTCGAGCACGATCTCGGCGAGTTCAACGTGGCCGAGCCCGGGATCGCCCGCCATCCGGCCCCACCGCTCGATCCCGTCGAGGAGCTTCGCAAGCTCCGCCGCGCCCTTGCCGGAAAGCCCCTTCTCGGCCAGCAGGATCCGCGCGCCCTCGACGAGGCTCACGCCATGGGCGCGCGCCGTGGTCTGGATCTTCTGCTGCGCCTTGTCGCCGAGGCCGCGCCTGGGCGTGTTGACGATCCGCTCGAAGGCGAGATCGTCCGCGGGCGAGACCACCAGCCGGAAATAGGCCATCGCGTCGCGGATCTCCATCCGCTCGTAGAAGCGCGGCCCCC
>CAZPCU010000178.1:0-4824 GCA_964585075.1 uncultured Rhodobacterales bacterium | reverse complement strand
TGCCGAACCAGTTGCCGGTGCGCCCGAAGCCGCAGATCACCTCGTCCGCGATCAGGAGGATGCCGTATTTGCGCACGATGCGCTGGATCTCGGGCCAGTAGGTCTCCGGCGCGACGATGACCCCGCCGGCGCCCTGCACGGGCTCGGCGATGAAGGCGCCCACCCGGTCCGGGCCGATGCGCTCGATCGCCTCTTCGAGTTCGCGGGCGCGGGCGAGGCCGAACTCCTCCGGCGTCATGTCGCCGCCCTCTGCCCACCAGTTGGGCTGGCCGATGTGGTGGATCCCCGGGATCGGCAGACCGCCCTGGGCGTGCATGGGGGCCATGCCGCCCAGCGAACCGCTCCCCATCGAGGAGCCGTGATAGGCGTTGCGCCGCGAGATGATGACCTCGCGCTGCGGCTCGCCCTTCATCGCCCAGTAGTGGCGGACGAGGCGGATGTTGGTGTCGTTCGCCTCCGACCCGGAGGAGGCGAAGAAGACATGGTTCAGATCGCCCGGCGCGAGCTCCGCGATCCGGGCGGCGAGGGCCACGGCTGGCACGTGGGTCGTCTGGAAGAAGGTGTTGTAGTAGGGAAGCTCCTTCATCTGCCGGTAGGCGGCCTCCGCCAGTTCCTCGCGGCCGTATCCCACGTTCACGCACCAGAGCCCGGCCATGCCGTCGAGAATCCGCCGCCCCTCGCTGTCGGTGAGCCAGACGCCGTCGGCGCCGGTGATCACCCGCACGCCCTTCCGGCCAAGCGCGCCCTGCGCGGTGAAGGGGTGCATATGATGGGCCGCGTCGAGCCGCTGCAGCTCGGCGGTGGGCATGTGATTCGTGATCTTGTTCATCGCTTTCGCCTTTCGCACCGGGTTGGCCGGCAGAATATGATCAAATCCCGGAAGGTCAATCGAATCACCTCTCCCCCGCCGCGATGCCCGCCTTGAGCGCGGCCATCCCCTGCTCGATGTCCTCGAGCATCGCGGCCGACGCCGCCTCGCCGTCGCCCGCGGCCAGCGCATCCATGATCTCCTTGTGGCGGTCGGGGAGGCTGCCGGTTCCGACGCGGCCGCAGACGATCCGGAGCGAGGGGCCGAAGCGGAGCCAGAGCCCCTGGGCGAGATCGGCGAGGATCGGCGCACGGGCCAGGAGGTAGAGAGCGGCGTGAAAGCCGTGATTGTGCCGCAGGTAGCCGCCCACGTCGCCCCGGGCGATGGCCCGGTCGAGCGCCGCGTCCTCGGCGGCCAGCCGCGCGAGCGCCTCCGGCGTGGCGTAAGCTGCGGCGCGGCGCGCGAGCTCCGGCTCCAGCGCCCGCCGCGCGAAGATCAGTTCCTCCGCGGCGCCGGCGTCCACGACCGGCACGCTGACGCGCCGGTTGTCCTGGAAGACGAGCGCCCCCTCGGCGGTGAGCCTGCGAATCGCCTCGCGCACCGGCGTCATGCCGGCGCCGGTGCTGTCCGCGAGGCCCTGGATGGTCACCGGCTGGCCCGGGGCCATCTCGCCGTAGAGGATTCGGGACCGGAGGGCGCGATACACGACCTCGTGGGCCGGCATGCGCGCCGCGTCTGCAGTCTTCGTGGTCACTTCCCGCTCGGCCATCCTGCCGCCCTCCCCTGGCCGCTTGCGCAGGCTCCACCTGCATGGAAACATCGGCATGTTGCCAGAGAAGGCATCATTTGATCAAATCCAGGCGTACCGGGGCGCAGACCTCCGGCAAAGCCAACGGGAGACTGACATGAAGAGATCCATCCTGACGACGGCCGCGGCACTGGCGCTTACCGCCGGTGCGGCCGGCGCCGAGGAAGTCCGCGTCTACAACTGGTCGGACTACATCGACGAGGCGCTGCTCGAGAAATTCGAGGAGGAGACGGGCCTCGAACTCGTCTACGACGTGTTCGATTCGAACGAGCTTCTCGAGACCAAGATGCTCGCCGGCGGCTCAGGCTACGACGTGGTGGTGCCCTCGGGCACGTTCCTTTCGCGGCAGATCCAGGCCGGTGCGTTCCAGCCCCTCGACTACGACAAGCTGCCAAATGCCGAGCACCTCTGGGAAGTGATCCGCGACCGGACCGAAACCTACGACCCGGGCCACGAGTACTCGGTCAACTACATGTGGGGCACGACCGGTATCGGCGTGAACGTGGACAAGGTGACCGAGGCGCTCGGCGAGGACGCGCCGATGAACTCGCTCTCGCTGATCTTCGAGCCCGAGAACATGGAGAAGCTCGCCGAGTGCGGCGTGCATTTCCTCGACGCGCCCGCCGAACTCATCCCCGCGGCGCTCGCCTATCTCGGCGAGGATCCCGACAGCCACGACCCGGAGGTGATCGAGAAGGCGGCCGACGTGCTGATGCCGGTCCGGCCCCATGTGCAGAAGTTCCACAGCTCGGAATACATCAACGCGCTCGCCAACGGTGACATCTGCGTGGCCTTCGGCTGGTCCGGGGACGTGCTGCAGGCGGGCTGGCGCGCCGAGGAGGCGGAGAACGGCGTGAACATCGCCTACTACCCGCCGAAGGAAGGAGCGCTGATGTGGTTCGACCAGATGGCGATCCCGGCCGACGCGCCGAACCCGGAGGGCGCGCATGCCTTCATGAACTTCATGATGGATCCGCAGAACATCGCGCAAGCGTCGAACTACGTCTGGTATGCCAACGGCAACATCGACTCCCAGCAGTATCTGGACGAGGAAGTTCTGAGCAATCCGGCGATCTATCCCGACGAGGAGACGCTGGAGAACCTCTACACCACCACGCCCTACCCGCCGCGCGTGCAGCGGACGGTGACGCGGCTCTGGACCAGCATCAAGTCGGGCACCTGATCCCGCCACGTCTCCGGCCCGCGCGGCGCTGGCCGCGCGGGCCGCTTGCTGTCATTCTTCTCCAACAATCCGGAGCCTGTCGATGGCGCAGCCTTCTGCCCAGACCGTCTTTGCCCCCTGGGACGACCCGAACGGGAAGCCGCTCATCCGCTTCCAGCACGTCACCAAGCGCTTCGGCGACTTCACGGCGATCGACGATCTGAGCCTCGACATCTTCGAGCGCGAGTTCTTCGCGCTGCTCGGGCCGTCCGGCTGCGGCAAGACAACCATGATGCGGATGCTCGCCGGCTTCGAGGCGCCGACGGAGGGCACCATCCTGCTCGCCGGGCAGGACATCGCGCCGATCCCGCCGAACAAGCGCGCCGTCAACATGATGTTCCAGTCCTACGCGCTGTTTCCGCATCTGAGCGTCTGGGACAACATCGCCTTCGGCCTCCGCCGGGAGCAGCAGTCCAGGGAACAGATCGCCGCGCGCGTCGAGGAGATGCTGCGGCTCACCCGGCTGGAGAAATTCGCGCGGCGCAAGCCGCACCAGATTTCGGGCGGCCAGCGGCAGCGGGTGGCGCTCGCCCGCTCGCTCGCCAAGGCGCCCAAGCTGCTGTTGCTCGACGAACCTCTCGGCGCGCTCGACAAGAAGCTGCGCCAGGACACCCAGTTCGAACTCATGGACATCCAGGAGAAGACGGGCACCACCTTCGTGATCGTGACCCACGACCAGGAGGAAGCCATGACCGTCGCCTCCCGCGTGGCGGTGATGGACGAGGGCAAGCTCATCCAGGTCTCGACCCCCGACGTGATCTACGAAAGCCCCGCATCGGTCTACGTCGCGGATTTCATCGGCGACGTGAACATCATCGAGGGCCGCGCGATGCCGGTGCCCGAGGCCGGGGAGGGGCGCGTGGACATCGACTGGGCGGAGGGACAGCCGCCCGTCAAGGGCACGACCCGGCGGAGTTTCGAGAAGGGCCAGACGGCCCATTTCGCCATCCGGCCCGAGAAGGTCACGATCACCGCCGACCGCCCCGAGGACGCCGCCAACGCCGTCAGGGGAAAGGTGCTCGACATCGCCTATCTCGGCAACATCTCGACCTATCACGTGGAGCTGCCCTCGGGCCACGTGATCAAGGCGCAGGCCGCGAACACCCGCCGGATCGCCCGGCGCTCCTTCACCTGGGAGGACGAGGTGTGGCTGAGCTGGACGGCCACCGCCGGCGTCCTGCTGGAGAACTGAGCCATGCGCCGCTTCGCCCTCATCGCGGTGCCCTATCTCTGGCTGCTGGCGCTCTTCCTCGTTCCCTTCATCATCGTCCTGAAGATTTCGCTCTCGGATATCGCAATCGCGATTCCGCCCTACACGCCGACGCTCGACCTCTCGGAGGGCTGGGCCGGGATCCGCGACTTCTTCAGCCAGCTCGACTTCGAGAATTTCTGGTTCCTGACGACGGACGACCTCTACTGGAAGGCCTATCTCTCGTCGCTCAGGATCGCGCTCATCTCCACGCTGATCACGCTGCTCGTCGGCTATCCCATCGCCTACGCCATGGCGCGCGCCGCGCCGGAATGGCGGCCGACCCTTCTGATGCTGGTCATCCTGCCCTTCTGGACGAGCTTCCTGATCCGCGTCTACTCGTGGATCGGCATCCTCTCCAACGAAGGGTTCCTGAACCAGTTCCTGATGTGGACCGGGCTCGTCTCCGAGCCGCTGACGATCCTGAACACCAACGTGGCGGTCTATGTCGGCATCGTCTACACCTACCTGCCCTTCATGATCCTGCCCATCTACTCGAGCCTCGAGAAGATGGACGACTCGCTTCTGGAGGCGGCGGAGGATCTCGGCTGCTCGCGGATCAGCGCCTTCTGGCTCGTCACCGTGCCGCTTTCGAAGACGGGCATCATCGCGGGCTGCTTCCTCGTCTTCATTCCCGCCATCGGGGAGTTCGTGATCCCCTCGCTTCTCGGCGGGTCGGAAACGCTGATGATCGGCAAGATCCTGTGGGAAGAGTTCTTCAACAACCGCGACTGGCC
>CAZPCU010000177.1:0-4825 GCA_964585075.1 uncultured Rhodobacterales bacterium | reverse complement strand
GCCGGCGCAGGCGCTCGATCTTCTCCCAGAGCTTGGTCATGGCGCGGGCGTAGAGCACCTGGAGCTCGAAGCGCCCCATGTCGTGCAGGACGGCGCGGCCCCGAAGCTCCATCAGCACGGCGAGCGCCGGGATCTCCCACAGCATCACCTCGGGCCACTTGCCCTCGAAGGTGAGCTCGTACTGGTCGCCCACGCGCTCGAGGTGGTAGGGCGGCAGCCGCAGGTTCTCGAACCACTCCATGAAGTCGGGGCGGAACATCTGCCGCTTGCCGTAGAACATGTTGCCGCGCAGCCAGGTGGACTCCCCCCGGCTGAGGCGCAGCGTGCGGATGTGGTCGAGCTGCTCGCGCAGCTCGCCCTCGTCCACGAGCCTGGCCAGCGGCACTTCCGTGCTGCGGTTGATCAGGCTGAAGGTGACGGTCGTCTCCGGCTTGTTGCGGAAGATCGACTGGCACATCAGGAGCTTGTAGAAATCCGTGTCGATGAGCGACCGCACGATCGGGTCGATCTTCCACTTGTGATCGTAGACGCGCTTGGCGATGTCGACCATGGCCGGCCCTCCTGTCGCCCGACCTTAGAGCAGGCGGCGGCAGGGTTTGGCAAGCCGCGCTCAGACGAGCGTGACGCCCTCGGCGCGCATCTCCTCGACCGCGGCGGCGAGCGAGCCCTCGAGGTCGATCGCCCGGCAGAGATCCTGGCGCACCTCCACCCCGAAGCCGAGCCGCGCCCCGTCGAGGGCCGACCACTTCACGCAGAAATCCGTGGCGAGGCCGGCGAGGACGAGGCGCTCGATCCCGCGCGAGCGCAGGTAGCCCTCGAGCCCGGTGGGCGTCTCGTGGTCGTTCTCGAAGAAGGCGGAGTAGCTGTCGATCTCGCGGCGGAAGCCCTTGCGGAGGATCATGTCGGCCGGATCGGTGCGGAGATCGGGGTGGAAGGCGGCGCCCGCGCTGCCCTGGATGCAATGGTCGGGCCAGAGGACCTGTTCGCCATAGGGCATCTCGATCGTCTCGAAGGGCGCCTTGCCCTCGTGCTCGCTGGCGAAGGAGGAATGGCGCGGCGGGTGCCAGTCCTGGGTCAGGATGACGGCGCGGAACTCCTCCATCAGCGCGTTGACGCCGGGGACGATCTCGTCGCCGCCCTCCACGGCGAGCGCGCCGCCCGGGCAGAAATCCTTCTGGAGATCGATGACGACGAGGGCTTCGCTGGCAGGGCGCATGGGCACTCCTCCGGTCGCTGTGCGCTCAAGCCCTAGGCGGCGCGGTCGGCCGCGTCAACGCCCGCCCCTTGCGCAGGGGCCGGCCGCGCCCCTAGATGCGCGCCATGTTCACCGTGGCCGCGCTCTACCGTTTCACGCCCTTCGCGGATCCCGAGGCGCTCCGCGCACCCCTCGAGCGCGCCTGCGCCGAGAGCGGCGTCACCGGCACGCTGCTTCTGGCGCGGGAAGGGATCAACGGCACGATCGCCGGCAGCCGTGCGGGAGTCGACGCGGTGCTCGCGCATATCCGCGCGCTTCCCGGCTGCGCCGGGATCGAGTGGAAGGAAAGCGCCGCCTCGGCACCGCCCTTCGGACGGCTCAAGGTCCGGGTGAAGCGCGAGATCGTGACCATGGGCCAGCCCGACGTGGACCCGCGCGCGCGGGCCGGCCGCTACGTCGAGGCGCGGGCCTGGAACGACCTGATCCGCCGGCCCGACGTCGCGGTGATCGACACGCGCAACGACTACGAGGTGGCGATCGGCACCTTCGAGGGCGCGGTGGACCCGGGCACGCCCAGCTTCCGCGACTTCCCCGCCTGGTGGGAGGAGAACCGGCACCGGTTCCACAACAAGCGGATCGCCATGTTCTGCACCGGTGGCATCCGCTGCGAGAAATCCACCAACTGGCTGTTGTCGCAGGGGGTGGAGGACGTCTATCACCTCAAGGGCGGCGTGCTGAAATACCTCGAGGAGGTACCCGAGGAGGAAAGCCTCTGGCGCGGGGCCTGCTTCGTCTTCGACGAGAGGGTTTCCGTGGGCCACGGCCTCGTCGAGGGACCGCACGAGCTCTGCCACGCCTGCCGGCGGCCGATCCTGCCGGAGGACCGCGCCCGCCCCGAGTTCGAGGAGGGCGTGAGCTGCCATCATTGCCTCGGTGAGACGAGCGCGGCGGACAAGGCGCGTTTCCGGGAACGCCAGCGGCAGATCGCGCTCGCGCGGGCACGGGGCGAACGGCACCTCGGGGCGGCGCGCGGCGGCTGAGCGGGCCGCTGCCCCGTGGCGCGCCCCGGCGCGGGGTGCTAGGCCATGGGCGGGCCGATCGGGAGGACAGCGATGGAGGACGCGCGGGCCTGCCTCGAACGCATCTGGCGGGCGGGCGTCGCCGCCGTGGGCGGCCACGCCGCCGTCGCGCGTGCGCTCGCGGCGGAGGAGCTGCCGCGCCCCGACCGCATCCTCGCGGTGGGCAAGGCCGCGGTGGAAATGGCGCGCGCCGCGCTCGACCGATACGGCGCGGTTCCGGCCCTTGCGGTGACGAAGCACGGCCACGGCCACCCCGTTCCCGGCCTAGACATCATCGAGGCGGGCCATCCGGTCCCCGACGCCGCAAGCCTGAAGGGCGGCGCGGCACTGCTTGCGGCCGTGAACGACTGCGGCCCGGAGGATCATCTGCTTCTGCTCGTCTCCGGCGGCGCTTCCGCGCTTGCCGAGGCGCCCGAGGGCGGGCATTCCCTCGGCGACTTGGTGGCCGAAACCCGGCGGCTTCTTGCTTCGGGGGCGGACATCGCCACCATGAACGCCCGCCGCCGCGAGCTCTCCGGCATCAAGGGCGGGCGGCTTCTGGAAGGCTTCGCCGGTGCGCGCGTCACGGTGCTCGCCATCTCGGACGTCGAGGGCGACGGGATCGGGGTGATCGGGTCGGGCATCGGCCAGGTGCCGGAGGGCGCGCCCTTCGCGGCGGTGACCCGGATCGTGGCGTCGAACGCCCATGCCCGGGCCGCCTGCGCCGCGGCGGCGCGGGCCGAGGGCCTGCCCGTCGTCACGGACGAGGAAAGCCTTTACGCCGACGTCGCCGACTGCGCGGCGCGGATCGGCGCGCGGCTTCGGGCGGGGCCGGCCGGCCTGCATATCTGGGGCGGGGAGCCGACGGTGGTGCTGCCCGAAACGCCGGGGGCGGGCGGGCGGAACCAGGCGCTCGCCCTGATGCTGGCGCGCGAGATCGCGGGGCGCGCGGACCTCGCGGTGCTCGCCGCCGGGACGGACGGCACGGACGGGCCGACGGACGCCGCCGGCGCCTTCGTCGACGGCCGAAGCTGGGAGCCGGGCGCCGAGGCGGCGCTCGCGGCGGCGGACAGCGGCGGGTGGCTCGCCGCGCGGGGGCTGACCTTCGCGCCCGGCCCGACCGGCACGAACGTGATGGACCTCGTCCTCGCGCTCAAGGCGGCGGGTGGCTGAGGCGGCATGCGGCTCTTCCTCGCCCTCGCCCTGCCCGACGCCCTGCGCGACGCGCTGGAGGAGTTGCAGGCCGATCTTCCGGTGGGCCGTCCGGTTCCGGCCGAGACGCTGCATCTCACGATGGTGTTCCTGGGCGAGATCGACGAGGAGGCCGCCGAGGCCGCCCACGCCGCGCTCGAGAGGCTGCGCCACCCGCCGGTGGAGGTCGCGCTCTCCGGGCTCGACACTTTCGGGGCGCGGCGGCCGCACCTCCTTTACGCCGGGGTCCGGGAGGTCCGCGCCCTCGCCGGTTTGCGCGCACGCCTGCTGGCGCGGCTTCGCGCGGCGGCGATCGCGCCCGACCGCCAGCGTTTCCGGCCCCACGTCACCCTCGCCCGCTTCCCCGGCCGTCTTTCGGCCTTCGACCTCGACCGGCTGCGCGACTTCCTCGAAGCGCGGGGCGACGCGGTGTTCGATCCCTTCACCGCCGAGGAGGTGATCCTCTACCGCTCGCGTCTCGGGCCGGGCGGGGCCGAGCATGAGCCGCTCGCGGCCTACCCGCTGGGCTGAGGTTGAAAGGTTCGGCACGAACCGGGGTCGTGGCCATCGAAAGTGACAACCGGGGCGTGTTCGCGCCGGAAATCGGGACATTTTCCCGAATGGCGTCTGGATGCGCCTTGCTTTGCAGGTTGCGTTTCCGGGCGTGGCGCTGATCTGCTACCTTGAAGGGCAACTGGCTTGTCGCAGGGCGGCAGCTTGCAACCCGAGTGACGGAGCCGCCGCATGTGCCTCGCCTGTGCCCAAGCCTACCCCGCCCATGCCGGTGCGGGGATCGATTCCTGCCTCTGCGGCGCGCCTGTCACGCAGGCAGCCTTCGCCCGGATCCAGGCCGATCTCGACCGTCGCGAGATGATCGGGGGTGCGGCCGCGGTGCTCGGCATGTTCGCGGGCTTCGGCCTCGCGCCGTCCGAAGGACGCGCCCAGACGCCGGGGCGGCCGCTTCTCCTCACCAATCTCAGCTACTTCGACGGCACCACCCTCGCCATGCAGGACGGGCGCGACATCCTGATCGAGGGCGGCCGCATCTCGGCGCTTCCGCCGGCGGGCCAGGGGCCCGAGGACGCCCAGCGCGTCGATTGCGGCGGGCGCGCGGTGATTCCGGGGCTCATCGACGCGCACTGGCACTCGACTCTCGCGGCGGTCACCCAGACGCAGGCGATGGCCGCCGATATCGGTTTCGTGCATCTGATGGCGGGCCGCGAGGCGGGGGCCACGCTGATGCGCGGTTTCACCACCGTGCGCGACACCGGCGGGCCGGCCTTCGGGCTCAAGCTCGCGATCGACCGGGGCGCGCTGCCCGGCCCGCGCATCTTCCCGTCGGGCGCGATGATCTCGCAGACGTCCGGCCACGGAGATTTCC
>CAZPCU010000176.1:0-4857 GCA_964585075.1 uncultured Rhodobacterales bacterium | reverse complement strand
GACGGGCGCGAGGAGGCACGACTCTCCGCCCAGGGCGTGCTTCTGGGCTGGCCGGGCTCCTACGGGCTTGTCTGCGACATCGGCGGCTCCTCGATGGAACTCGCGGAGATCTCCGAGGGCCGAGTCGGGCGGCGCGTCAGCTCCCAGCTCGGGCCTCTCAAGCTCAAGGACCTGCCCGACGGCAAGAAGGGACGCGCGGCCCACATCGCAGAGGTCGTCGAGGAACTCGCCGCCGAGATGGGGCCGCAGCACAACCGCCTCTTCCTCGTCGGCGGGTCGTGGCGGGCGATCGCTCGGATCGACATGGAGCGGCGGGGCTATCCGCTGCACGTGCTGCACGAGTACCGGATGACGGCGAAATCCGTGGCCCAGACCGTGAAGTTCATCGAGAAGGCCGATCTCGAGGCGCTGCGCCTCGCCTGCAGCATCTCCGGCAGCCGGATGGCCCTCGTGCCCTATGCCGCCGAGGTGCTGGCCCGCCTCGTGCGGCGCTTCCAGCCCAAGGACATCGCGCTTTCGAGCTACGGCATCCGCGAGGGGCTCCTTTACGAACAGATGCCCCAGCGCCTGCGGGAGCGCGACCCCCTGATCGAGTCCTGCCTCTTCTCCGAGGCCAAGGACGCTCGGATGCCGGGGTTCGGGCGCAAGCTCTACGAGTTCATCCTGCCGCTCTTCCGGAACGCGCCGGAGCCCAGGAAGCGCCTCGTGCAGGCGGCCTGCCTGCTCCATGACGTGAGCTGGCGCGCCCATCCCGATTACCGTGCCGAGATCTGTTTCGACAACGCCACACGCGCCAATCTGGGCGGGCTCAAGCATTCCGAGCGGGTGTTCCTGGGCCTCGCGCTTCTGCACCGCTACCGCAACAAGCGCGAAGGCACGCATTTCGACAATCTCTACGAACTGATCGACGAGGCGGAGCGCAACGAGGCCGAGGTGCTCGGCAAGGCGATGCGATTCGGCGCCATGCTGTGGATGTCGCAGGAGACGCAGCCCGGGGAGCTGCGCTGGTTCCCGAAGAAGAAGCTGCTGGAGCTCCATCTCACAGAAGACGCCGCGCCGCTTTTCGGGGAAGTGGCCGAGGCGCGGCTCCAGTCCCTCGCCCTCGCGCTCGGCGCGCAGGTGTCGGTCAATATCCCCGGCCGCTGAGCGTCAGAGCTCGATGGCGCCGTCCGGCCCCACCTCGGGCTCGGGTTCCTTCGGCGTCTTGCGGCGCAGGATGATATCGCCGTTGGGCAGCATCTCGGGGGGGTGGTAGGCGCTCCAGTCCTCGACCTCGGCGAAAAGGTCGCGCAGCGCGGGGCCCATCTGTTCGGCGAAATCGCGAAGCGCGGGCTCGACGTCCCGGGCCATGCCCTCGAGTTCCCCAAGCGCGGGCTCCATCTCGTTCATGATGCCCCGGAGGAACAGCTTCGCGCCCTCCTCCATAAGGCTCAGCCCCTCCTCGGGGTCGCCGGACTCGGCGCCGGGCGGCGCCTCGAGGGGCTCGTCCGTGTCCTGGGCGAGGGCCGGCGCCACGGTCAGAAGCGCGACGAAGCTGGCGTAAGCGATGCGTCTCATGGCGGCAATATAGGGCCGTCGGATGACGGTTTTAAGATCGCGCCTCACGGCTCGAGATCGAGGGTGACGGGGAAATGGTCGGACGCGGCGAGAAGCGCGTCGCGGAGCTCGGTCGTCTCCCAGCAGACCGGATCGTCGAAAGGGTGCCAGATCCGCCAGGCCGGCCGGCCGGACAGAAGCCCGGGCGAGACCATGATGTAGTCGAGCAAAGCCTGCATATAGCGCCTCTCGGGCTCCAGGTAGAAGCGCGCGGTGCTGCGCTGCGCGCCGATGAGCCGCTCCAGCGCCTCCCGGGCATGCGGATCGTGGAGCCGGGTCTCGCCGTCGCCGCCCATCACGATCTCCACCGAGGACCGCCCGAAGAGATCCTCGTAGGCGTCGAGACCGGGGCCGTCGTTCAGGTCGCCCAGCACGACGAGCTCCGGGCCGCGCGCGAGCTCGGCGTCCACCCGGCGGCGCAGCCAGATCGCCTGGGCGAGCTGCTTGCGCCGGTTGGCGATGGCCGCGCGCATGATCGCGTCTCGATCCCGGGCGCCGTGCGGCGCCTTGGACTTCAGATGCACCCCGATGAGGCGGATCTGCCGGCCGCCCCTCTTCGGTGTCAGCGCCACTTCCAGCGGCGGCTTGGAGAAGGCCACCCTGTCCACCCGGTCGTCCACGTCGAGGTCGATCCGGAACTGGTGATCGAAGCGGGGCGGCTCCCCGTCCTGCTCTGAGAGCCCGCCGCGCGGGTCGTGCCGGACCGAGACGGCGTCGGGGTCGTAGAGAAGCGCGATCTCCTGCTGGGTGTGGTTCACGAACCCCATGAGCGCGCGCCGCGTCCGCAGCCGGTAGGTCGCCGCGAAGGTCTCCAGCGCCCGTACGCCGTCGCGCCCGCGATGCGAGTCCGGCGCCTCCACCACCAGCACCGCGTCGGCGTCCAGCGCGGTGAAGACGATGCCGAGGGCCGTGGCCTGCTCGAAGCGCGTGACCCCATGGCGGCCCGAGCGCGCGTCGTCGGCGAGAAGGTTCCCCTCGTCGTCGAACAAGGCGTCGAACCATTCCACGTTGTAGGTCGCCAGACGCATGGGCTCAGGCCCGACCTGCGCTGATGTCTTCCCAGGCGCGGTTGATGTCCTGCATCCGCCGCTCCGCCAGCCGGATCGCCTCCTCGGGCACGCCGCGGGCCATCATCCTGTCGGGGTGGGTCTCGCGCACGAGGGCGCGCCAGGCCGCGCGCGCCTCCTCGCGCGTGGCGCCGGGCGGCAGGCCGAGCACCGCGTAGGGGTCGCGCCCGGCTTCCTCGGGCACGAACCGCGCGCGAAGCGCCGCGAACTGCGCGCCCGAAAGGCCGAAGATGCGCGCCACCTGCTCGAGGAACCTGTCCTCGTCGGGGTGGTAGGCCCCGTCGGCGACGGCGATGTGGAAAAGCCCCTCCATCAGATCGCAGAGCGTCTGGCTCGCGTCGTCGAACATGGCGCGGATGCGCCGCGCGTAGTCCTCGTAGCCGGCCACGTCCTGCCGCGCGAGGTTGAAGACGCGCGCCGCGTCGCGCTCGTCCTCCTCGGCGATCTGGAACACCTCGCGGAAGGCGGCGACCTCGTCGCGGGTGACGAGCCCGTCGGCCTTCGCCATCTTCGCGCCCAGCGCGATGACGGCGATGGTGAAGCCGACGCTGCGCTCGGGCGGCGTCTTCAGACGGTCGAAGACCGTGGCGAGGCTCTCGCCCTGGCCAAGCGCCTTCAACGCCTCCGATATGCGGTTCCAGATGGACATGGGGCGGAGCCTAGCGCGCCGGCGCGGCGCTGTCAGTCGGATGTATCAAGCAGCTTGCGCATCAGCACCAGATCGTGCCAGCGCCCGAACTTCCAGCCGACCTCGGGGAGCACGGCGACATGCGCGAAGCCGAGCGCGGCGTGGAAGGCCACGCCGTCGGGGTTGGCGCCGCTGATTCCCGCCCAGAGGCTGTGCACGCCCGCCGCCCGCGCATGGGATTCGAGGGCGGCCATGAGCGCGCGGCCCACGCCCTTCCCGCGCGCCGCGGGGGCGAGCATGATGGAGTGCTCCATGGTGCGCGCGTAACCCGGCCCGTTGCGGAACCGGAAGTAGGTGGCGAACCCGAGCAGCGCGCCCGCCTCCTCGGCCACCTGGAAGGCGCCGCCACGCGCGGCGATGTCGGCGGCGATCCGGGCTTCCGTCTTTTCCTCGGTGGTGAAGGTGATCGCCGTGTCGCGGATCACCGCGTTCCAGATCGCCGCGACGGCCGCGGCGTCCGTCCCCCGGGCCGCGCGCAGGATCATGTCAGCGTCCGGATCCCGCCCGGCGTGTCGATCCGCGCCGACAGCCCCGGCGGACCTTCCCGGAACGCGATGCGGGGATCGGCGAGGTGCGGTGCGAGCCGCGCGGCAAGCGCCCCGGCCTCGGGGTGGCGGAGCTCGAGGGCGAGAAGCCGGCAGCCGCTATCGGGAAGGCGATCCGAGGCGCGCGCGCCCTGCCACTCGATCAGCGCCGGGAAGAGGCCGTCCCAGGCCGCGAGGCCGCTCTCGGGCACCGCCATGCGCCAGCGGAGATCGCCCCGGGCGAGGTCCACCGCCAGTCCCGCCTCCGGCAGCGCGGCCAGCGCCGCGTCGAGATCCGTGACCCGCGCGATCCAGGAGCAAAGCCGCGGCGGCCCGGAAAACGCGTCGAGACCGAACCAGCGCGGCACGCCCGGCCGCGGCGCCTCCGGGTCCACGGCGATCGCCTCCAGGTATTCGGAAGGGCCGAGCGAAAGCAGGCGGTTCCAGGTGCCGAACCGCGCATGCCGTCCGCCGGGTTCGGGCGGTGCGCCCAGCGCCGCCGCCACATGATTGGCGGCCGCCTCCAGCGTCTCACCCGCGACCGCGAGGTGATCGAGCTCGAGCCGCGGCGCGGGCCCGTGTCCTTCCGGCTGCCCGGATCCCGCGGGCGGCATGGGTCAGGCGGCCTCTCCGCCCCGCGCGCGGCGGATGAGATCGAGGATCTCCCTCGCGGCCTCGGGAATGTTGGTGCCCGGCCCGAAGATGGCCTTCACCCCGGCCTTCTTGAGAAAGTCGTAATCCTGCTGCGGGATCACGCCGCCGCAGATCACGAGGATGTCGCCCGCGCCCTTCGCCTTGAGCGCCTCGACGAGCTGCGGCGCGAGGGTCCGGTGCCCCGCCGCCTGGCTGGAGATGCCCACCACGTGCACGTCGTTGTCGATGGCGTCCTGCGCCGCTTCCTCGGGGGTCTGGAACAGGGGACCCACGTCCACGTCGAAGCCGATGTCGGCGAAGGCGGTGGCGATGACCTTGGCCCCCCGGT
>CAZPCU010000175.1:0-4919 GCA_964585075.1 uncultured Rhodobacterales bacterium | reverse complement strand
TCCAGATCCTCGACCTTGAGCCGCCCGACGCCGTGCTCGGCGCTGACCGAGCCGCCCAGCGCATGCACCAGATCGTGCACGCAACGCTTGATCTCGTCGCGCTGGTTCTCGTGGTCCGCGCGGCTTCGGCCGGGAAGCGGGAAGACGTTGTAGTGAAGGTTCCCGTCGCCCACATGCCCGAAGCAGTTGACGCGGAACGCCCCGATCCGGGCGAGCGCGGGGCCGGCCCGTTCGATGAACTCGGGGATCGCGGCCAAGGGCACCGAGATGTCGTGGCTCGACACCGCGCCGATGTGCCGGTTGGCCTCGGGGATCCGTTCGCGCACCGCCCAGAGCTCGGCGCGCTGGCCCTCGGACTGCGCGACGATCCCGTCGCTGACGAGCCCCGCGGCGAAGCCCGCCTCGAAGAGGCCTTCCAGCGCCGCGGCGGGATCGAGACCGCGCGGCAATCCCACCTCGATCAGCACCGACCACTCCGGCGGTTCCGGCCAGGGCAGGCGCGTCTCCGGCATCGTCTCGGCGAGGAAGTCGAAGCCCTGGCGGTGGATGAGCTCGAAGGCGCTCACCCCCTCGCCAAGCTGGTCGCGGGCGCGCGCCAGAAGCGACAGCGCGGCGGCGGGGCTTTCCACCGCAAGGAGCGCCGTGCCCTCGCCGGCGGGGCGGGGATGCAGCGCCAGCGAGGCCGCCGTGATGATGCCCAGCGTGCCCTCGGAGCCGATCAGCAGGTCGCGCAGATCGTAGCCCGCGTTGTCCTTCCGCAGCGGCGTGAGCCCGTGCCAGACGGATCCGTCGGGCAGAACCGCCTCGAGGCCGAGGCAGAGCGCCCGGGCGTTGCCGTAGCGCAGCGTGTTCACCCCGCCCGCGTTGGTGGCCAGAAGCCCGCCGATCCGTGCGCTTCCCTCCGAGGCCAGGGAAAGCGGGAAGAGCCGCCCCGCCTCGGCCGCAGCGGCCTGAACGTCCGCGAGGATCGCGCCCGCCTCGGCCACGAGCACGTTCTCTTCCGGCGTGACGGCGCGGATCGCGGCCATCCGCTCGAGCGAGAGGATCACCGGGGCGGGACCCTCCGGCGCGATCTGCCCGCCCACGAGCCCCGTGCCGCCGCCATAGGGCAGGATCGGCACGCGGGCCTCGGCCGCCCCGCGCACCACGGTCGAGACCTCCTCGGCGGAGGCGGGGCGAACGAGCACGCCTCCCTGCCCTCGCCAGCGCCCGCGGGGCTCTTCGAGGTAATGGACCGCGGGGGTTCCCACGGCGCCGGCGCCGAGCCGGGCGGCCATTCGTTCGGTGAAGGCCGCGTCGGCGGCGGCGAGCTGGGGCCGGCCGTCCGGCATCACTCGTCGCGCAGCCATGCGGGCTGGAGGAAGACGACGGTCGGCCGGTCGGGCAGCGTGGCGAGGCTCACGTCGATGTAGGGCGCGCCCTGGTCCACGATGGCGAACTCGTCGGCCATGCCCGCCCGGAACTCGCCCAGCGAATGGCCGGAGAACCAGTGCATCGGCAGCACGACGGAAGACCGGAGACGCTTCAGCGTGGCGATCATGTCGGGCAGCCGCAGCGTGTAGCCGCCGTCCACCGGCGCCATGACGACGTCGAGTCGCCCGAGCGCGGCGAACTGCTCGTCGGTGGGGATATGATGCAGGTGTCCGAGATGGCCGATGCAGAGCCCCGCGACCTCGAAGACGAAGATCGAGTTGCCCCTGGGCTCGTCGCGCCCGCCGAAGCCCGAGCGGATATCGGTGGAGACGTTGCGCACCAGCATCTCGTCAAGATCTAGATGGTGCTCGATGCCTTCCCCGAACGCCTCCCCCCAGCCGCGCAGGACATGGGGGATCGCCGGGTCCGGGTTGGCCGTCCAGTGGGTTTCGTGGGCGTGGTTCATCGTCACGACGTCGGGAATGAGCGCCGTGTTCCCGATGAACCCCGTGTAGTCGGTGACCGCCGTGAGCCCGCCATGGGTGCGCAGCAGGAAGGACGCGTGCGCGATGAAGTGCAGCCGCACCGTGTTTTCGGGCAAGGGTTCGGTGTGGGCCGCCGTGCCGCCCTCGGCATGGATGCCGTCATTGGCGAGCCATAGGCGTTCCGGCCCGGTGGCCGCGGCCCGGTGGAGGTAGTGCAGCCCCGGCGCCTGCTCGGCGACGGCGATGCAGTGGCTGGCCCGGCGCTCCTGCGCGGAGGCCGCGGTGGCGAAGACGGCGATGAGAAGCACAAGCAGGATTCGTGACATGGCGGCAATGACTCCTCCGTTCGGGAGAATAGCGCGCACGCGCCGAATGTCAGCCGCCTTGCCACCGTCAACGCGCGGCCGGGCGGTGGGGCGCCCCCGGAGCGCTCGCCTGCCGCGGAAAATTCACGCGCCAGGCTCTCGCCCCCTCAGCCCGCGTCCGTCCGGCCGCGCCGGTCGGCGCGGAGCGCGGCGTAGAGGACGTGGGTGCGCCATCGCCCGGCGATCTGCAGATAGCTCTGGGCCACGCCCTCGTACTTGAAGCCCGCGCTTTCCAGCAGACCGCGCGAGGCCATGTTCTCGGGCAGGCAGGCGGCCTCGATCCGGCTGAGATCCAGCCGATCGAAGGCGTGGTGCACCACGGCGCGGATCGCCTCGCGCATGTAGCCCTGCCGGACGAAGGGCTCGCCCGTCCAGTAGCCGAGCGTGCCCGACTGGGACGGGCCGCGCCGGATGTTGTCGAGGGTGATCGCGCCGACGAGCGTCTGGTCCTCGCGCCGGATCATGAAAAGCGGCACCGCGGTGCCCCCCGCGATGGCGCGGCTCGCCCAGTAGACGCGGTTCGTGAACGCCTTGCGCGAGAGGTGATCGGCGGCCCAGGCCGGCTCCCACGGCGCGAGGAACGCCTCGCTCTTCTTGCGCAGCGACGTCCAGTCGCGGAAGTCGGAATGCTGCGGCGGGCGCAAGGTGAGCCGCTCGGTCTCGAGCCGCACCGTGCGCCGCGCAAGCAGCATCAGGCCGCCCGTCGCGCCTGCAGTTCGTCGAGTCCGGGCGCACCTCCGACGGGCCCGTAAAGCGTGAGCGCCGCCGGCGCCTCGGTCACGAGCCGCGCGGCGAACTCGCGCACGTCGCCCGTGGTGACCGCGTCGATCCGGGCCACGGTGTCCTCCACCGAGGGCACCTCGCCCCAGACCTGCACCATCCGCGCCAGCCGCTCGGCGCGGTTGGACGGGCTTTCGAGCCCCATGAGCAGCCCCGCCTTCATCTGCGCGCGCGCCCGGGCGATCTCGTCGGGCGTCATGTCGTCGGCGGCACGCTTCATCTCGTCCAGGGTGATGCGGGCCAGCGCGCCGAGCTGCTCGCCGCCCGTTCCGGCATAGAGGGTCATCGTGCCCGTGTCGGCATAGGCGCCGGCCTGCGCGAAGATCGTGTAGCAGAGACCGCGGCGTTCCCGGAGCTCCTGGAAGAGGCGGCTCGACATGCCGCCGCCGAGCGCCACCGAGTAGACCTGCGCGCTGTAGACCTCGGGATCGGTCTGGCCCGGGCTCTCGAAGGCCAGCGCGAGATGCGCCTGTTCCAGCTCCTTCTCGCAGCGCAGCTCCCCGCCGCGGAAGCGGGCGCGTTCCGGCACCGGCGCCGCCCGCGGCGCGAGATGGCCGAAACGCTCTTCCGCGGCGCGCAGAAGCCAGTCATGGTCCACCGCGCCCGCGGCGGCGAGGATCATCCGCCCCGGCCCGTAATGCTCGGCCACGAAGCGCGCGAGATCCTCGCGCCCGAAGCGCCCGACCTTCTCCGCCGGCCCGAGGATCGGTCGCCCGATGGGCTGGCCGGGATAGGCCACTTCCTGCAGCCAGTCGAAGATGATGTCGTCGGGCGTGTCGAGCGCCTGGCCGATCTCTTGCAGGATTACCCCGCGCTCGAGCTCGATCTCGCGCTCTTCGAAGCGCGGCGCGAGCAGGATGTCGGAGATCAGGTCGAGCGCCAGCGGCACGTCCTCGGACAGGACCCGCGCGTAATAGGCCGTCGCCTCGCGCGAGGTGTAGGCGTTGATGTAGCCGCCCACGTCCTCGATGGCCTCGGCGATCTGCAGCGCGGTCCGCCGTTCGGTGCCCTTGAAGGCCATGTGCTCGAGGAAATGCGCGACGCCGTTCTGGTCCTCCCGCTCGTCGCGCCCGCCGGCGCAGACCCAGATGCCGATGGCGGCGGATTGCAGCCCTGGCATGTGTTCGGAAACCACGCGCAGGCCATTGGGCAGTGTGTCGAGTCGGGTCGTCAATTGCGGATGCGCTCCCTCACGATGTCTTCCAGCGCGCCGAGGTCGTTCGGCACCTCCGTCACGCGTTCGTCAAGCTCATAAAGGTTCGCCATGCGCGGGGGAAGCCCCGGCCGGATGCCGGTGGCCTTTTCCACCGCGTCGGGAAACTTCGCCGGATGCGCCGTGGCGAGCGTGATCATGGCCGTGCCCGGGCGGCGCGCCTCCTCGGCGACCTTCACGCCCACGGCGGAATGCGGGCAGAGAAGCTCCCCCGTCTCGCGGAGCGTGCGCGCGATCGTGGCGAGCGTCTCGTCCTCCGAGGCGCGTCCCGAGGCGAAGACCTCGCGCAGCCGTTCGAGCGCGCCCTGGCTCACCGTGAAGCCGCCCTCCGCCTTGAGCTCTTCCATGAGCGCGGCCACCGCGCGGCCGTCGCGGTCGTAGGCGTCGAAGAGCGCGCGCTCGAAGTTGGAACTCACCTGGATGTCCATGGACGGGCTGACCGAGGGCACGACCGCCTCGGTGCGATATTCGCCGGTGGCGAGGCAGCGGTGCAGGATGTCGTTCTGGTTCGTGGCGACCACGAGCCGCTCCACCGGCAGCCCCATCGCACGCGCCACGTAACCCGCGAAGACGTCGCCGAAATTGCCGGTGGGCACCGTGAAGCTGACGGGGCGACGGGGCGCGCCGAGGCTGGCCGCGGCGGTGAAGTAATAGACGACCTGC
>CAZPCU010000174.1:0-4934 GCA_964585075.1 uncultured Rhodobacterales bacterium | reverse complement strand
CGCCCCCCTCCCCCGACGGCGCCACCATGTCGTGGCCGTCCGAGGTGGCGCCGTAGCCCGTGACCTCGGCGTAGATCCTGGCGCCCCGCGCCTTCGCGCGCTCGAGTTCCTCGAGCACGACGATGCCGCCGCCGCCGGAGATCACGAAACCGTCCCGGTCCGCGTCGAAGGCCCGCGACGCCTTTTCGGGCGTGTCGTTGTACTTCGCGCTCATGGCGCCCATGGCGTCGAACAGGCAGGAGAGAGTCCAGTCGAGCTCTTCGCCGCCGCCGGCGAACATCAGGTCCTGCTTGCCCATCATGATCTGTTCGGCCGCGTTGCCGATGCAGTGCAGCGAGGTCGAGCAGGCCGAGGTGATGGAGTAGTTCACGCCCTTGATCCGGAAGGCCGTGGCGAGGTTCGCGCTGACCGTCGAGGACATGCATTTCGGCACCGCGAAGGGGCCGATCCGCTTCGGGCTGCCCTTCTCCAGCACCGTCTGGTGCGCGGCGAGCATGGCCGAGGTGGACGGCCCGCCCGAGCCCGCCACGAGCCCCGTGCGCTCGTTCACGACGTCGCTTTCCTCCAGACCCGCGTCGGCGATGGCCTGACTCATCGCGATATGGGCGTAGGCGGCGCCCGGCCCCATGAAGCGGAGCGTGCGCTTGTCCACGTGCTCGGACACGTCGATGTCCACGGCGCCCGCCACCTGGCTTCGGAAGCCGTGCGCCTTCATGTCCTCGTTGGCGGTGATCCCCGAGCGGCCCGCCCGGAGCGATTCGAGAACCTCCCCGGCATCGGTCCCGATGGACGAGACGATGCCGAGCCCGGTGACGACGACGCGGCGCATCGGCGCTTCCTCCCTAGTCGGTGAACAGGCCGACCTTCATGTCCGTTGCGGTGTAGATGTCCTTGCCGTCGGCCAGAACACGGCCGTCCGCGAGGCCGAGCTTCAGCTTCCGGTCGATGACGCGGGTGAAGTCCACGAGATAGGTGACGAGCTTGGTCGCCGGGGTCACCATGTCCGTGAACTTGACCTCACCGACCCCGAGCGCCCGGCCCCGGCCCGGCATGCCCCGCCAGCCCAGGTTGAAGCCCGTGAGCTGCCAGAGCGCGTCGAGCCCGAGGCACCCCGGCATCACCGGATCGCCCGGGAAATGGCACTTGAAGAACCAGAGGTCCGGCGTGATGTCGAGCTCCGCCACCACGTGGCCCTTGCCATGCGCGCCCCCGTCGGCCGAGATTTCGGTGACGCGATCCATCATCAGCATCGGCGGCTCCGGGAGCTGGGCGTTGCCCGGTCCGAACAGCTCTCCGCGAGCGCAGCGCAGCAGCGCTTCCTTGTCGAAGCTGGTGGGATATTCGGCCATTCAGGGCGCGCTCCTCGGGGTGAAGATGTATATCGCGCCTCCTCTAGCACCCTGCGAATGGCGCTTGCAAGACTGCCGCCCGACACGCGACCGCACGCGCCGGCAAACCGAAAATGGGCCGATTTCCATTGAAACCGAGCGGGTTGGGGTTCTATATTGCCATGAAACGGGAAGGATACAAGCTGTCATGGATCAACTCGCTCTCGATCGCGGGTCCGAGTGGCTGGCCGGCGCCGGGCTGCGGCCGACGCGCCAGCGGCTCACGCTCGCGGCGCTTCTCGTCGGCGACGGCCACAACAGGCACGTGACCGCCGAAAGCCTCTTCGCCGCCGTGCGCGAACGCGGCGAAAGCGTCTCGCTGGCGACGGTCTACAACACGCTCCGCGCCTTCTGCGACGCCGGCCTGATGCAGGAAATCACGGTGGACGGCTCGAAAAGCTACTTCGACACCAACACCCACGATCACCCGCATTTCTTCTGGGAGGACGAGGGCCGCCTGTCGGATGCGCCCGCCGAGGAGCTGGAGATCACGCGCCTTCCGAAAGCGCCCGAAGGCGCCGAGATCGCCAAGATCGACGTGGTGATCCGCCTCCGCCGGAACTGAGGCCGCGCACGGCCCTCCTCTCGGGGCAGGCGGTCACGCGCGCGCCGCGAGCCCTGCGCTGACCCCCGCGCCCCGTCCCCGCAGTCCAGAAACCGGGCGCCGCGCCCGTGCGGCGCGTCCACGCGCGTCGCGTTCTTGATCGGGCACCAGCCGGCTTCCGTCCGGCGCGCGATCTCCTCGTCGAGTTCGGCATGACGCGCCTCGATCCGCTCCATGGGCGCGCAGATGCGATGATGCACGTGGCGTCCTTGCACTATGCCCCGCCGTCGCCGCGCGGGACGGGCCCGCGATAGGCCGCGGTCGCGCCGGGCGGCAGCTCCGCCTCGTCCCAGATCCCGATGAGCACGCCGGTGCCATGGGGATCCCCCGCCGCACGCCGGTCCAGCGCCGCGTCCGGCATCGTGACGCGCTGGGAGTCGCGCCGCGCCCAGGCGTTCAGGTGGCCGTACATCTCTTCGACGACGCCGGCATGGTCGGGGCGCGCGCCGAGATCGACGCGCTCCTCCGGATCGATGGCACGGTCGAAGAGCATCGGGCGGAAGCCGCCCTCCGAATGCACCATCTTCCACCGCCGGTCCGTCACCATGACGAGCCGGGCGTCCCGCGCCGCCACGCCGAGGCGCGTCCGGATCGGCGTGTGGCCGTAGGCGTATTCGCTGACCGCCACGCGCCGCCAGCCGCCCGGGCGCTCCCCGCGCAGCAGCGGCCGGAGCGAGCGGCCTTCCAGCACATGCCCCGGCACCGCCCCGCCCGCCATCTCGACGAAGGTCGGAGCCAGGTCGATCGCCTCGACGAGGGCGTCGCAGGTCGTTCCCCGCGTCGCGTCCGCCTCCGGGCTCGGATCGGCGATGATGAGCGGCACCTTGACCGAACAGTCGTGGAAGAGATCCTTCTCGCCCAGCCAGTGATCGCCGAGATAGTCGCCGTGGTCGGAGGTGAGCACGATCACCGTGTCCCGGGCGCGACCGGTGGCCTCCAGGTGATCGAGAAGGCGGCCGAGTTCCGCGTCGCACTGCGCGACGAGGCCCATGTAGGCCGGGATCACCCTGTCGCGCACCTCGTCGCGGGCGAAGGCGCGGGCGGCGGGCGTGTCCATGAAGGCGGCGTAGACGGGGTGCGGATCGGCGCGCTCGGCCGCGTCCCGGTTGGCCGGCACAACGTCCTCGGGCCCATGGAGCGCGTGATAGGGCGCGGGCGCGATGTAGGGCCAGTGCGGCTTGATGTAGCTGACATGGGCAAGCCACGGCCCGCGCGCGCCGTCGATGAACTCGATCGCCCGCGAGGTGAGCCACGCCGTCTCGCTGTCCTCGGCGGGCAGGTTCGCGGGCAGGCCCGCGTTCTTCATGAACCAGCCGCTGGCGAGTTCCTCGCCGTCCGCGCCGGCATTGGCGAAATCCGCCCATGGGTTCTCGCCCGGATAGCCTTTCGCCCGGAGATAGGCGTTGTAGGGGCTCGGGCGCGGGTCGTAGGGGCCTTCCGGCCCCACGGCCCGGAGCCCGTCATCCCGCACCACCACGTCGAAGCCGCATTCCGCCTGCCGCGCCCCGATGACGCTGTCGGGCGCGAGGCCGAGCCGGGCCATGCCCTCGGCGTCGGCGGCCATGTGGGTCTTGCCGATCAGCCAGCAGCCCATGCCGAGCGCGCGCAGGTGATCCCCGAGCGTCAGCTCGCCCACCCTGAGCGGGAAGTTGTTCCCCGCCGCGCCGTGGGAGTGCACGTAGCGCCCGGTATAGCTGGACATGCGCGATGCGCCGCAGACGGGCGACTGCACGTAGGCTTCGGTGAAGCGCACGCCACGGGCGGCGACACGGTCGAAATTGGGCGTCGAGAGAAGGGGATGGCCGGAGCAGGAGAGGTAGTCCCAGCGGAGCTGGTCATACATGACGAAAAGGATGTTTCGGGCCATGCGACGTTCCCTCCCATCGGCCCGGACGAGGCTAGAGCCCCCGTTCCGACCCGGCAAGCGCCGCCCGCCCGGGGCGCGGTCGGGCGGCGTGCCGCAGGGCCGCCGGACAAACCGATTCCAATTCGCCCGGCGAAACCGTATGATGCTGCCCAAACGATAATCGAGCAGGTGGCCTGGAATTGGGCTACAACATTTCGGAAATCAGCGGCACCTTCACGGGCGCCGGCGTCGGCGGTCTCGACGACTGGACGTTCACGGGCGACCTGTCCGACCCGAGCCTCACCGTCGTCAGCGGCGACTTCAACGCGACGTCGCTCGCCGGCGTGGACCAGGGCGAAGCCCCGGACGGTTACGTCTTCTCGCCGCTCAGCACGACGGGTTTCGGAACCCTCACCTTCAACACGATCGACGGGACCTTCACCTTCACCATAGACCGCGCCGCCGTCATCGCCTCCGGCGCGGATCAGACCGTGACCTTCACGGTCACGGGTTCGGATGGCGCGGCGTCCGATACCGACACGGTCACGATCGAGCTGTTGATCTGCGTCGTGCGCGGCACGCTCGTGGAAACGCAGGACGGCCGCCGGCCGGTCGAGACGCTCGTCGCGGGCGATCTCGTCCGGACCCGTGATTGCGGCCTGCAACCTGTCCGCTGGATCGGATCGCGGCGGGTCTCGGCCCGCGAGTTGACCGCCGATCCGTCGCTCAGGCCCATTCGCATCCGCAGGGGGGCGCTCTCGCAGGGCGTGCCCTCTCGCGATCTGCTGGTCTCGCCGCAGCACCGCATCCTGATCGGCGACTGGCGCGCGCAGCTCTTCTTCGGCGAGGACGAGATCCTGGCGCCCGCGAAGGGCCTGGTGAACGATCGCTCGATCCTCGTGGATCACGGCCCGGGCGACGTCGAGTATTTCCACGTGCTCTTCGACCGCCACCAGATCATCCTGACGGAAGGCGCGCCGACGGAAAGCTTCTGCCCGGGGCCCTGCAGCCTCGCAGGGCTGGACCGGGCCGCCTTCGACGAGCTGGTGAGGCTGTTCCCGCAATTCGCGCGCGACGAGGGGGCCTACGGGCCCGT
>CAZPCU010000173.1:0-4979 GCA_964585075.1 uncultured Rhodobacterales bacterium | reverse complement strand
TTGTGCGTGGTGGTCGTGGCGACATGGGCGTGCGGGAACGGCGAGGGATGCTCGCCCGCGGCCACGAGCCCCGCGAAATGCGCCATGTCCACGTGAAGGTAGGCCCCGACCGCATCGGCGATCGCGCGGAAACGGGCGAAGTCGATCTGGCGCGGGATCGCCGAGCCACCGGCGATGATGAGCTTCGGCTTGTGCTCGCGCGCCAGCCGCTCGACCTGCTCGTAGTCGATCAGGTTGTCCTCGCGGCGCACGCCGTACTGCACGGCGTTGAACCACTTGCCGGACTGGTTGGGCGCCGCGCCATGGGTCAGGTGCCCGCCGGCGTCGAGGCTCATGCCGAGGATCGTGTCTCCGGGCTGGAGGAGCGCGAGGTTCACCGCCTGGTTGGCCTGGCTGCCCGAGTTGGGCTGCACGTTCGCGAAGCCGCAGCCGAAGAGCTTCGTGGCGCGTTCTATGGCGAGTTCCTCGGCCACGTCCACCCATTGGCAGCCGCCGTAGTAGCGCCGGCCGGGATAACCCTCGGCATACTTGTTGGTGAGCACGGAGCCCTGCGCCTCCATCACCGCCGCCGAGACGATGTTTTCCGAGGCGATCAGCTCGATCTCGTCGCGCTGGCGCGCGAGTTCGCCGGTGACGGTGGCAAAGAGCTCGGGATCGCGGGACGCGAGGCTTTCGTCGAAGAAGCCGGAGTCGCGGTGCGGGGCGTTCATGGCAGTCCCTCCTCAGTGACGCATGGGGCGATTTCCTATCGGAAACCGAGCCTCGCCGAAAGTCCCGGAAGCGACCATGTGTCGGATCGGCGCGGCACGGCTGGCGCTTGCGGGAAAGCTGTGGTTTGTCTCGGAAACGCCCGCCCATGATCGGAACCCCTGCATGAGCCTCAAGCTCGCCTTCACCGCCTCGGACATCGAGATCGCGCAGGAGGCGCGCGCCCGCCTCGCCCGGCTCTACGGCGACGTCCCCGAGGACGAGGCGGACGTGATCGTGGCGCTCGGCGGCGACGGTTTCATGCTCGGCACGCTGCACCGGACGCAGCATCTGCCCGCGCCGGTCTACGGCATGAACCGCGGGACGATCGGTTTCCTGATGAACGAATATGGCGAGGAGGGGCTGCCCGAGCGCATCCAGGCCGCCGAGGAGACCGTCATCAACCCGCTCTCCATGCGCGCGCTCTGCGCCGACGGGACGGTGCAGGAGGCGCTCGCGATCAACGAGGTCTCGCTCCTGCGCGCCGGGCCCCAGGCCGCGAAGCTCCGGATCACCGTGGACGGGCGGCTCAGGATGGCCGAACTGGTCTGCGACGGCGCGCTCGTGGCGACCCCCGCAGGCTCGACCGCCTACAACTACTCCGCGCACGGGCCGATACTGCCCATCGGATGCGACGTCCTGGCGCTGACCGCCATCGCGCCCTTCCGGCCGCGCCGCTGGCGCGGTGCGCTGCTGCCCAAGACCGCCGAGGTGCGCTTCGACGTGCTGGAGCACGAGAAGCGGCCCGTGATGGCGGACGCGGATTCGCGGGCGGCCTACAATGTCGTGACGGTGGATATCCGCTCGGAGCCCGGGATCCGGCACCGGCTGCTCTTCGACCCCGGTCACGGGCTCGAGGAACGCCTGATCCAGGAACAGTTCGTCTGATCCCCGAAGATCTTTCGATCGAAAGATCTTCTCTTCACCCGCGCCGAGATGGGCGATTTTTCGATCGAAAAATCGCCCTCGGCCTCAGCCTATCCGCGCCCAGAGATGGGGCGCCATCGGTCCGACCTGCGCCTCCACCGCGGCCATCGCCTCGACCACGAGGTCCTCGCGCCAGCGCCGGCCGATGATCTGGACGCCGATAGGCTGCGGGCCACGGGGCAGATCGGCGAGGCGTGCGGGCACGTTGCCTGCCGGCAGGCCGGTGAAGTTCATCGCGAAGGACCAGTAGGCCGACCCCAGCGCCTCCTCGACGCCCTCGGCGCCGTCCGCGTCGCGGCCCGGCGCGAAGAAGGGATGGGCGAGGAAGGGCGTCAGGACCAGCGGGTAGTCCTCGAGGAAGAGCGACCATGCGCGGGCGAAGCGCGTGCGTTCGGCCATGGCGCGGAGCTGTTCGGCGCCCTCGTAGGGCGGGTAGCGCCTGTAATACGCAGCGAAGATCGCGTTGAGCGTCTCCGAACCCTTCTCCGCGATGTCCGCGCCCATGAGCGCCTTCACCTCGCCCATGAGCGCGCGGTAGCCCACCTCGGCCGTCTCGGGCATGAGCGGGGGCTCGGCCTCTTCCACGGCGTAGCCCGCGGCGGCGAGCGCCTCGGCGGCGGTGTCGAGCGCGGCGGAGACGTCGGGGTGGAGCGGCTGGCCGTAGGTGGCCTGGGTGAAAGCCACGCGGATCGGCCGGTCGAGCCGCTCGCCCCGGAAGGGAAGCGGCACGTGGAAGGGATCCCGCGGGTCCGGCGCCACCAGAGCGTCCATCGCCAGAGAGAGGTCCGCGGCGCTCCGCGCGATCACGCCCTGAACCGACATGGCCTGGGCCAGCATGCCACGCTCGGCCAGCTGCGAGGGGTTGTAGGCCGGCACGCGGCCGAGCCCGGGCTTCACCGTCACCGCGCCGCAGGCCGAGGCCGGGAAGCGCAGCGAGCCGCCGATGTCGTTGCCGTGGCCGAGCGCGCCGATCCCGGCCATGACCGCCGCGCCCGCGCCGCCCGAGGAGCCTCCGGGCGAGACGTGATCGCCCCACGGATTGATCGTGCGCCCGTGCAGCGGCCCGTCGGTGTGCGCCCGGAAGGAGAACTCCGGCGTGTTCGTCCGCCCGACGGGCACCGCGCCCGCGGCGAGGAGGTTGCGCACCACCGGCGCGTCTTCCGGGGCGACGAGGCCGGCGAAGGCCGGTACGCCGTTCGTGGTGGCGTGACCCGCCTGGTCCACGTTCACCTTGATCGTGACGGGAACGCCGTGGAGCGGGCCGAGGGGCCCGCCCCGGGCCCGCCGCTCGTCGAGCGCCCGGGCGCGGGCGCGCGCCTCGTCCTCGAGCCCCTCGACCACCGCGTTGAGGCGCGGGTTGACGGCGTTCATGCGGGCAAGCGCCGACTCGGTCGCCTCCGCCGCGGTCATGCGGCCCTCGCGGATCGCCGCGGCGGTTTCGGCGGCGCCGAGGCGCCAGGGTTCGGTCTGGGACATGCCGGAAGCCTCCTGTCGGTCCGGGCAGGCTAGGCCGGGCGCGCGCCGGAGGGCAAGCGCCTGCGGAACGGGGAGGCGATGCCCCCGGACATGCGCGTCTGGTCCTCGCGCGTCGTGTCTCTGACCTGCGGACTGCGCGCCGCCTGTCCCGTGAACGCCCTGCCGATCCGGTTCGGGGTGCCGGAGGGCATGATGGCCCCGCGCGCGCGGCCGCGGCGTGTCAGTAGGCCTCGATCCGCGCGACGCTCACGTCGGCGGCGTGATCCCGCCCGTAGGCCACCACCGCCACGGAGCGCACGGCCTCGGGCCGCGGCGTCCTGCGGAGGAGCGATCCCGACGGCCGGAAGGCGTCGAGCGGGATCTCCACCTCGCCCCAGTCGCCGGTGGTGGCGAAGGGGGCCTGGTAGTATTGCCATGGCAGCATCGTGACCGTGCTGCGCAGGTGAACGTAGTAGCGTTCGCCGTTGCCCCGCACGAGCAGCCGAAGGCCCTCGGTGCCGGCGGGCAGGCCGCCGGGCAGGTCCATCCGCGCCTGGATGAAGCCGCCGCGGTTCTCGGTCGAGACGTCGCCGGTGAGGCGGAGCGCCGGGCGCCCGTCCACCTCCCCGATCTCCACCCGGCCGGTGGACACGCCGCCCATCACCTGGTCGGTGAAGAAGCGCCAGTCTGCGGGCGGGGCGAAGTCCTCGAGAAGGGTCTCGGCCATGAGCGGGCTCGCGAAGAGGACAAGGCAAAGGGCGAGGGCGCGGCGCATGGCCGGCACTATGCGCCCTCAGGCGCCGCGCGCCAAGCCCCCGTCTCAGCCCTGTGCGTAGCCGAGGCTCTTCATCGCCTCGCGGATCTCGTCGAGGATCGCCGGATCGTCGATGGTGGCGGGGATCTTGAACGTCTCCCCGTCGGCGATCTTCATCATCGTGGCGCGCAGCACCTTGCCCGAGCGGGTCTTGGGCAGGCGGTCCACCACCACCGCGAGCTTGAAGGCGGCCACGGGCCCGATCTGCTCGCGCACCAGCGTGACGCATTCGCCCACGATGTCCTCATGGGGCCGGTCGACGCCCTTGGTAAGGCAGAGAAGGCCCAGGGGCAGCTGGCCCTTGAGCTCGTCCCTGACCCCGATCACCGCGCATTCGGCGACGTCCGGGTGCGCCGCGAGCACTTCCTCCATGCCGCCCGTGGAGAGCCGGTGGCCCGCGACGTTGATGACGTCGTCGGTGCGGGCCATGATGTAGAGGTAGCCGTCCTCGTCGATGAGCCCGGCGTCCCCCGTCTCGTAGTAGCCCGGGAAATGCGAGAGGTAGCTCTTGCGGAACCGCTCCTCCGCGTTCCAGAGCGTGGGGAGCGTGCCGGGGGGCAGCGGCAGCTTCACCGCCACCGCGCCCAGCGTGTTCGGCCCCACCGGATGGCCCGCCTCGTCTAGGATCTGCACGTCGTAGCCCGGCATCGGCACGCCGGACGACCCGAGCTTGGGCGCCACCCCGCCGAGGCCCACGGGAATGCCGGTGATCGTCCAGCCGGTCTCCGTCTGCCACCAGTGGTCGATCACCGGCACGCCGAGCTGCGCCTTCGCCCATTCGATGGTGTCGGGATCCGCCCGCTCGCCCGCGAGGAAGAGCGTGCGCAGGGAGGACAGGTCGTATTTGCCGACATGCTCGCCCTTCGGGTCCTCCCGCTTGATCGCCCGGAAGGCGGTGGGGGCGGTGAAGAAGCTAGCCACCTTGTGGTCCGCGATCACCCGCCAGAAGGTGCCCGCGTCCGGCGTGCCCACGGGCTTGCCCTCGAACACGATGGTGGTGGCGCCGTAGATCAGCGGCGCGTAGCAGATGTAGGAA
>CAZPCU010000172.1:0-4983 GCA_964585075.1 uncultured Rhodobacterales bacterium | reverse complement strand
CGCCGATCCTCCGGCGTGTCGGCGAAGATCATCTCGCGCATGGGGGTGAGGCGATCGGCCTCGAAGAACATGTGCTCGGTGCGGCAGAGCCCGATGCCCTGCGCCTCGAAGTTGCGCGCCGTCTGCGCGTCGGCGGGCGTGTCCGCGTTGGCGCGCACACCGATGTCGCGCTCCTCGTCCGCCCAGCCGAGGAAGGTCTGGAACGCGTCGCCGAGGGCGGCCTCCACCATCGCCGGCGCGCCGGCCAGCACGTCGCCCGTGGTGCCGTCCACGGTGATGATGTCCCCCTCGCGGAGCGTGCGCCCGTCGGGCGCCGTGAGCTGCTTCTTTCGCATCTGGAAGCGAAGCTCCGAGGCGCCGACCACGCAGGGCAGCCCGAGGCCGCGGCCGATCACCGCGGCGTGGCTCGTCATGCCGCCCCGCTCGGTCAGGACGGCCACCGCCGCGTGCATGCCGCGGATGTCGGAGGGCGAGGTCTCGCGCCGGACAAGAACCGCGGCCTCGCCGCGTGCCGCCGCAGCCTGCGCCGCCTCGGCGGAGAAGACCACGCGGCCCGAGGCCGCGCCGGGGCTCGCCGCGACCCCGCGGGCGAGGCGGTTCCGGCGCGCGCCCGGCGCCACCTGGCGGTGCAGGAGTTCGGAGAGCGCGCGCGGTTCGATCCGCATCAGCGCCTCCTGGCGCGAGATGACACCGTCCTCCGCGAGCTGCACCGCGATCCGCAACGCCGCGCGCGGCGTGCGCGACACGCGCACCCCGTCGAGGATGTAGAGCCGGCCGTTCTCGATCGTGAACTCCACCTGCATTTCCTCGCGGAGCTTCTCGCGCATCAGCCGGGCATGGGCGAGAAGCTCGGCGAAGGCTTCGGGCGCGCGCTCTTCCAGCGACGGCCCGCGCGCATCGCGTTCGAGATAGAGCGAATCCTCGCTCTCGCGCAGCGCCTCGCGGCCCTGGCTCTGGCTCAGGTAGCGCCCGGTCACCTGCGGCTCGCCGGTGGCGCT
Organism: uncultured Rhodobacterales bacterium; assembly: GCA_964585075.1. Taxonomy (GTDB): domain Bacteria; phylum Pseudomonadota; class Alphaproteobacteria; order Rhodobacterales; family Rhodobacteraceae; genus Rhodosalinus. Next base: position 3,985 of record CAZPCU010000172.1, on the reverse strand, counting down.
GTCCACGAGTTGCACCACGCCCGAGCCGCATTCGCCGTCGCCCAGCCCGAAGGCCATCTCCTGCACGACGAGGCCGAGCCCGGCATCGGCCGGCGCGCCCTTGGCCTGGCGGAGAAGCCGCGCGGTCGTGCCGTCCCAGGCCCGCGCCATGGAGCGCAGCACCGCGGCGAGCTGCACCGCGCGCTCCTGCGGGAACGCCTCCTCCGTCTCGTCCTCGTAGGCGCGAAGCGCCTCGCCGAGCGCCTGGGCGCCGGCGCCCTCGATCTCGTCGAACATGTCCGGGTCGAGGCGGGCCACATGCACCGCGTAGGACTGCACGAAGCGGAAATGCAGCGCGGTCGCGGCCTCCTCGCCCAGCGCCTTGCAGAGCGCGGCGTGGCGCGCGTCGTTCATCCCGATGTTGAGGATCGCGCCCGGCCCGCCCCAGTCCGGGTCCTCCGAGGAGGGGCGCACGCAGAGCAGCGCGTCCTCTGGGAAGTGATCGAGGATCGCCGCGGTGTCGGGGGGCGCGCCCCTTGCGATGTCGCGGACCGCGGCGAAGCCCAGCGCGACGGTGCGCGGGACGGGCAGCTCCAGCCTGACGAGGCGCTGGAGGCACTTCGCCCGCCCTCCGTGGGTGGAGGTGGTGATCGGCGCGTCCGCCGTCACGGCGGTGATGCGGGCCTCGTCTCGCTGCACTGCGGCACCTCCCGGAAACCCGCGCAGCATACGCCCGGCGCGCGCGCTGGCAAGAGGATGCTCAGCCCTCGATGCGGCGCAGGTCCGCGACCTGCAGGCACACGTCGCGGATCCGCGACAGGAGGTTGAGCCGGTTGCGCCGGACCACCGGGTTCGAGGTGTTGACCTGCACCGCCTCGAAGAAGGCGTCCACGGCGGGGCGCAGCCCGGCCATGGCGCGCATCGCGGCGGCGTGGTCCTCGGCCTCGAGCGCCCGGGCGATCTCGGCCTCGGCGGCGTCGAGCGCGTCGAAAAGCGCCGTCTCCTCGGGGGATTCCGCGAGCTTGCGGTCGGCGCCGAAGCTGTATTCCACCCCGTCGGCCTCCTCGGCCTGGGTCAGGATGTTGTTGGCGCGGCGGAAACCCTGGAGCAGGTTCTCGCCCTCCTCGGTGCCGAGCAGCGCGCCCAGCGCCTCGGCCCGCGCCACGACGAGCGCAAGGTCGTCCGAGCCCGGCATGGAGAGCGTCGCGTCGATGACGTCGTGGCGCAGCCCCTCGCCCCGGAGATGCACCTTCAGCCGGTCGTGAAGGAAGGCGAGAAGATCCGTGGAGAGATCGGGCACGAGGTCGCCCACCGTGCGCAGGAGCGAACCGTCCTCCGTCGAGGGCGCGCCCTCCTGTCCGTCGAACCGACCGAGAACGGTGCGGAAGGCCGCGCCGAAGACGCCGTGATCGGCGATCTCGTCCAGGATGCTCTCGAGCGCCTCGATCTCCGCCTCCTCCGCCTCGGCACGGTTGAGTGCGATCTTGTGGCGCAGAAGCTGCGCGTCGATGAAACGGTCGAGCTTCAGCCGGAGCCCGTTCGCCAGGACGATGCGGATCACGCCGAGCGCCGCGCGCCTGAGCGCGAAGGGATCCTTGGAGCCGGTGGGCCGCTCGTCGATCGCCCAGAAGCCGGTCAGAAGATCGATCTTGTCGGCCAGCGCCACCGCCACCGAGAGCGGCGCCCCGGGCACCGCGTCGGAGGGGCCGAGCGGCGCGTAGTGCTCCTCCACCGCCGCGGCCACGTCCGGATCGAACCCGGCGGCCTCGGCGTAGAGCCGGCCCATGTGGCCCTGGAGCTCGGGGAACTCGAAGACCATCTCGGACATGAGATCGGCCTTGCAGATGCCCCCGGCCTGCGCCGCACGGGCGGGCTCCGCCCCGACCTTGGGCGCGATCTCGCGCGCAAGCGCGGCGATGCGCGCCACCCGGTCGGCCTGGGAGCCGAGCTTGCCGTGGAAGGTGACCGTGGAAAGCCGGTCGAGCCAGGGTTGCATCTGCTGCTCTCTCGCCACGCGCAGGTCGTTCTCCCAGAAGAACTTGGCGTCGGAGAGACGGGCGCCCAGAACCTTGCGGTTGCCCGCGAGGATCGTGGCCCCGCCGTCGGGCGCCTCCACGTTGGCCACGGTGACGAAGCGCTCGATCCGCCCCGTCCCGGGGTTCCGGACCGAGAAGAACTTCTGGTGCTCCTTCATCGAGGTGCGCAGAACCTCGGGCGGCAGGTCGAGAAACTCCGCGCCGATCTCGCCCATGAGCACGACGGGCCATTCCACGAGCCCCGCGACCTCGTGAAGGAGGCCGCGGTCCTCCACCACCTCGAGCCCGGCGGCGAAGGCCAGATTGGTGGCGTCGTGCCAGATGTGCCCGGCCCGCTCCTCGGCGTCGAGCACCACCTTCGCGCGCTTCAGCTTCGCCGCGTAATCATCGAAATTCGCGACGGAAAACGCGCTGGGCGCGTGCACGCGGTGGCCGCGGGTCTCGTCGCCCGCCGCGATCCCGTCCACGCTGAGCGGCACGACCTCCGCGCCCGCCTCGTCCGACAGGATGCAGAGGATCGAGTGCAGCGGCCGCACCCAGCGCAGCGTGCCTGCGCCCCAGCGCATCGACTTGGGCCAGGGGAAGCCGCGGATCACGCCCTCGAGCACTTCGGCCACGATCTCCGGCGCCTCGCGGCCGGGCGTGGTGATCCGGGCGACGTAGACCGAGCCCTTCCTGTCCTCCTGCACGGACAGATCCTCGCGGGAGAGGCCGGTGGAGCGCAGGAAGCCCTCGATCGCCTTCCCGGGCGCGTCCACCCGCGGGCCGCGCCGCGTCTCGGTGACGGCGGGAGAGCGCGCCGAGAGCCCGGAGACCGCCAGCGCGAGGCGCCGCGGCGTGCGGAACGCGCCGGCCGAGGCGTAGGTGAGCCCCGCCTCCACCAGCCCGTCGGTCATGCGCGCCTTCAGATCCTCGGCCGCGCGGGCCTGCATCCGGGCGGGGATTTCCTCGGAGAAGAGTTCGATGAGAAGATCGGGCATCAGGTCTCGCCTTGCGGTGGGGGCGGGCAGCCTTCGGGGGCGGGCTTGCCGTCGAAGACCTCCTCGCCGCAGCGGTTCAATTGGTGCCAGGCCACGCCGCGCCCGTCCTCGAAGACGGCCACGACACGGTCCACGCCGTACTCGATGTTCTCCACCCCCATGAAGGCGGTGGCGGAGCCGTCCGCGAGCGCGGCGCCCAGGACGTCGGCGTCGAAGCAGTCGAACCAGCCCGGCGCGACGAGCGGCACGGCGTCCTCAAGGGGGACGTAGCGCGCCTCCAGCTCCGCGCGCGGCGCCTCCAGCGTGAAGCAGGCGCGGTAGCGGATGGGCGAGCTGTCGGAGTCGATGGCGCGGAAATCGCCGTGGGCCACGGGCTCGGGGGCGCCGCTGTCGCGGGCGGTCAGGCGCACGTCCTCCGGCCCCGAGGCCGGCACCTCGTCGTAGAAGGCGTGGATCTGGAGATACCAGAGCGCCACGCCCGCGACGAGCCCGCAAAGGAGGAGGATGACGCCCACCAGCTTGCCGGCCACGGCGCTACCTCCAGTCCAGGTTGAAATGCTGGCGCGCGGTCCCCGCGACGCGGGCGCGGAGCCATCGCGCGAAATCCACCTCCGTCGCCTCGGCGTCGGCCGTGCGGAGCTTCCAGGCGTGATGCAGCCCGCGCCGCCCCGGCAGGTGGCCCAGAAGCGCGCATTGCGCGCGGCGAAGCGCCGAGACGTTGCGCGACGGGTTACGCGGCATCGGGCGCGCTCCAGCCGCCGGCGGGGCTCTGGACGAAGGCGTCGGCGCATTTCCGCGCGAGCGCGCGCACGCGCGCGATGTAGGCCTGGCGCTCCGTGGGCGAGATCACGCCGCGCGCGTCCAGCAGGTTGAAGATGTGGCTCGCCTTGATGCACTGGTCATAGGCGGGATGCGCCATGACGATCCGCCTGCCCGTCTTCGGGTCCTCCTGCGGGTGGGCGAGGATCGCCTCGCACTCCATCTCCGCGT
>CAZPCU010000171.1:0-4995 GCA_964585075.1 uncultured Rhodobacterales bacterium | reverse complement strand
GAGAAACCACAGGATCGGCAGGATCAGAAAAATGCTCTGGCCGGTGATCATCACCAAGAAGGATCCGCTTCCCGAGGCCGACGCCCGCGACGGCGAGGAGGGCAAGCTGGAGAAGTACTTCTCGGAGGCGGCCGGCGAAGGCGGCTGAAGACCGCGATTCGTCCACAGCGGCATCGACCCGGTGCAGGTGGCGCATTAAGTTTCCGGGTTAAGTGTTTGGCGGGGCTTTCCTAATAGAGCCCGGGCAGTGCGTGCGCTGGAAATTCGCGCCGCAAGGTGCTATATTTTTGTCACATTGAGTGGCCGCACACAGTGCCGGGGGTCGTGCCTCCGGATGAGGTAAATTGCGCATCATCTACCGGGCGCGGGAATATACCGATATTTCCGCCCGTTTTTTGTCGCCCGCCCGACGGGCGGCCTTCGAGGAAGGACCGCATGAGCAAGACCAAGAAAATCGAATTCCGTCCCAACGATTATGTCGTGTATCCCGCCCATGGCGTGGGTCAGATCGTCTCGATCGAGGAGCAGGAAATCGCCGGCATCAAGCTCGAGCTTTTCGTGATCTCGTTCGAGAAGGACAAGATGACCTTGCGGGTTCCCACCAACAAGGCCACCGAGATCGGGATGCGGTCGCTCTCCACCCCCGACGTGGTGTCGAAGGCCATGTCCACGCTCAGGGGCAAGGCGCGCGTGAAGCGCGCGATGTGGTCGCGCCGCGCGCAGGAATACGAGCAGAAGATCAACTCCGGCGACCTGATCGCCATCGCGGAGGTCGTCCGCGACCTGCACCGCGCCGATGACCAGCGCGAGCAGAGCTACTCGGAGCGCCAGCTCTACGAGGCCGCGCTCGAACGCCTGACCCGCGAGGTTGCCGCCGTCTCGGGCAACGACGAGGTCGCTGCCGCCCGCCAGGTGGACGAGGTGCTGCTGTCGCGCGCGGCCTGAAACGGCGCAGCCTTCCTTCCCGGGGCCGCGGGCGAGCGCGGCCCCTTTTTCGTGGTCAGGCGCGGCGCAGGGCGCTCAGGCCACGTCCTGCTTCGGCTCGAGGAGCTGGGCGAGCTGGATCTCCAGGTCGCGCTCGAGTTCGCGGGCGCGCGCGATGTAGGCTTCGTTCTCCGCCGGCGGGGTGTCCGGGTCCCAGACCTTGGCGAGTTCCCGCACCGCCTCGCGGTCGTGCTGGTAGAAGGTCTTCTCGGCCTCCGACGCCTCGAACTCGGTGAGCCCGATGTTCTCCAGCACGTAGCGCCCCGCACGAAGAGAACTGTCGAACATCTCGCGGACGATGTCGTCCGCCCCGGCGCGGTAGAGCCTGTAGACGTGGGTGCGGTCACGGGCGCGGGCGATGATGTGCAGGTCCGGCCGCTCGCGCCGGGCGTAGGCCACGAGCCGCGTCGCCGCGTCCGGATCGTCGAGCGCCGCGACGAGCACCTTCGCATCCTTCAGCCCGGCCGCGTGCAGAAGCTCGGGCCGGGTCGGATCCCCGAAGAATCCCTTGAAGCCGAACCGCCGCATGAGCTGGATCGTCTTCATGTCGTGGTCGAGCACCACGGTCTTGTAGCCCGTGGACTGCACCAGCCGGTTGACGACCTGGCCGAAGCGCCCGATCCCCGCGATGATGACGGGGCCATGCTCGTCGATGGTGTCGGGCTCGGCCGCCTCGCGCGGCTCGGCCGTGCGCCTGGCGATCCAGTCATGGGCGAGGAAGAGGAGCGGGGTGGCCAGCATCGAGAGCGCGATCACCAGGAGGAGCTGCTGCGAGAGCTCGCGGTCCATCACCCCGGTCTGGAGCGAGAAGGCGGTCAGGACGAAGCCGAACTCGCCGGCCTGGGCGAGGCTCAGCGTGAAGAGCCACTGGTCGCGCCCCCGGAGCCGGAAGGCGAGACCGAGCCCGTAAAGCACCGCCCCCTTGAGCGCGATGAGGCCGAGGGTGAGCCCGAGGATGAGCGCCGGCCCCCCGAACAGCACCTCGAAGTCGATCCCCGCGCCCACGGTGATGAAGAAGAGCCCGAGCAACAGGCCCTTGAAGGGCTGGATGTCGGATTCGAGCTCGTGGCGGAACTCCGAGTTGGCGAGCACCACGCCGGCGAGGAAGGTGCCGAGCGCGGGGGAGAGGCCCACGAGCATCATCAGGAATCCGATCCCCACGACGATCAGAAGCGCGAGCGCGGTGTACATCTCGCGCAGCCGCGCGGCGTGGATGAAGCGGAAGACGGGGCGCGTGGCGTAGATGCCCGTCAGGATGATCGCCACCACGGCGCCAAGCGTCACCAGCGCCGCCGCCCATCCGGGCAGGCCGGCCACCAGCGACATGCCGCCATGGCCGCCGTGCGCGTCGCCGTGGGAGATCGACCCGTCGCCGGCGAATTGCGCGCCCTGCACCGCGAGCAGCGGCAAGAGCGCCAGCATCGGGATCACGGCGATATCCTGCGTGAGCAGCACCGAGAAGGCCGAGCGCCCGCCGCCCGTCTGGATGAGCCCCTTCTCGGTGAGCGTCTGCAGCACGATCGCGGTGGAGGACAGCGCGAAGATCATGCCGACGGCGATGGACACGTTCCAGGCGAGCCCCATGGCCATGGCTCCGGCCGCCACCAGCGCCATGGTGATGGCGATCTGCAGCCCGCCGAGCCCCAGAAGCTTGTGCCGCATGTTCCAGAGCGCCCGCGGCTCCAGCTCGAGCCCGATGAGGAAGAGCATCATCACCACGCCGAACTCGGCGAAATGCTGGAGCTCCTCCGCGTCGGTGCCGACCAGGCCGAAGACGGGGCCGATCAGGATGCCCGCGGCGAGGTAGCCCAGCACCGAGCCGAAGCCGAGCCGCGCCGCGATGGGCACCGCGATCACCGCCGCGGCAAGGTAGATCGAAGCCTGAAACAGGAACTGTTCCATACGGGTGGTCCTCAGGTGGGCAGCGGCGCATCGCGCTTGAGCTGCTCCATGACGATCTGGCTGCGCACCCGCGCCACCGCGGGATGGGCGAGAAGAACGTCGTGGATGAGCCGGTTCAGCGCACGGAGGTCGGGGCAATACACGCGGAGAAGGTAGTCCGCTTCGCCGGTCAGTGTCCATGCGCTGACGATCTCCGGCCTTAGCGCCACGAGGCGCGCGAAGCCCGCCGACTGCTCGGGGCCGTGGCGGGCGAGTTCCACCTGCACGAAGGCCTGCACCTTGAGGCCGAGCCGCTCCGGATCGAGGCGTGCGGCGTATCCGCGGATGTAGCCCTCCGCCTCGAGCTTCTGCCGCCGCCGGCCGGCCTGGCTGGGCGAGAGGTTGAGCAGATCGCCGAGTTCCTGGGCGGTCAGGTGCGCGTCGGCCTGGAGCGCGTCGAGAAGGCGGAGATCGGTCTGATCCGGCATATGCGTGAACCCTGCATGTATTCCCACCATAATGCGGGAAGCGCGCGAAATGAAGGTGTATTGCCCGCAAGAATGCGCAAATTCTCCGCCGTTAATGCGATATTCTGCGTTCGACACGCGACAGGACCGACGAAGGAGGATGCGCGCCATGGGACCTTTCCCGCATGACGCCCCGAAGGCGAAGATCACCGAGGAGAACCCCGCCGGCACCGACGGCTTCGAGTTCGTCGAGTTCGCGCACCCTGACCCCCAGGAACTGCGCGATCTCTTCTCGAAGATGGGCTACGAGAAGGTGGCGCGGCACAAGTCGAAGAACATCGAGCTCTGGCAGCAGGGCGACATCACCTACATCGTCAATGCCGAGGCCGGGAGCTTCGCGTCGCGCTTCGTGGCCGAGCACGGCCCCTGCGCGCCCGCGATGGGCTGGCGCGTGGTGGACGCGCAGCACGCCTTCGACCACGCGGTGAAGATGGGCGCGGAGCCTTACGAGGGCCGCGACAAGACGATGGACGTGCCCGCGATCAAGGGCATCGGCGGCTCGCTCATCTACTTCATCGAGGACTACTACGAAACCTCGCCCTACAACGCGGAGTTCGAGTGGCTCGCCCGGTCGAAGCCGCGCGGCGTGGGCTTCTACTACCTCGACCACCTGACCCACAACGTCTACCGCGGCAACATGGACAAGTGGTTCGAGTTCTACGGCAAGCTCTTCAACTTCCGCGAGATCCGCTTCTTCGACATCGAGGGCAAGTACACCGGCCTCTACAGCCGCGCGCTGACCTCGCCCGACGGCAAGATCCGTATCCCGATCAACGAGGACCGCGGCGAGACCGGGCAGATCGTGTCCTACCTGAAGAAGTACAACGGCGAGGGCATCCAGCACATCGCCGTGGGGACCGAGGACATCTACGACTCGACCGACGCCATCGCCGAGCGCGGGATCAGGTTCATGCCCGCCCCGCCGGACACCTACTACGACCTCAGCCACGACCGCGTGCAGGGCCACGAGGAGCCGGTGGACCGGATGAAGAAGCACGGCATCCTGATCGACGGCGAGGGTGTCGTGGACGGCGGCGAGACGAAGATCCTGCTGCAGATCTTCTCGAAGACGGTGATCGGCCCGATCTTTTTCGAGTTCATCCAGCGCAAGGGCGACGACGGCTTCGGCGAGGGCAACTTCAAGGCGCTCTTCGAGTCCATCGAGCGCGAGCAGATCGAGAGCGGCGAAATACAGGCGGCGGAATAAGCCGCGACGTCAAGGACCTGCACGGGCCGCGTTCCTTCGGGAGCGCGGCCGTTTTTTTTCGGCCATTGATCGTGCTCTCCCGGAGGGCGGCCGCCGTCGTCGCGGCATGTGCAAAAAAATGCAAATCGCGCGCCGGGCGCTTGCGCTTCGCGCCCGAAGGTGCACTATAAAGCACAAATCGATTCTGCGACGACAGGGAGGAGAGCCATGTCAGCTGCGGATTTCGCGCAAGTCCTCGGCAAGATCGCCCGCGACATCGAGGGGCGGCCCCTCGACGACGCGCTCGCCGCCTATCTCAACGAGACCTATCCGCCCGGGGGCGAGACCTTCGCCCGGCTCAAGGCGCTCTGCGCCGAGGGCGAGGTGCAGGGCTGGCTGATGGGCCGTGAGGCCGGC
>CAZPCU010000170.1:0-5017 GCA_964585075.1 uncultured Rhodobacterales bacterium | reverse complement strand
CTCCGACTCACCCAGGCGCCGCGATGACCGAATTCCGCTTCATCCACAGCTCCGACCTGCATCTCGGCCGCCGCTTCGGCCGTTTCCCCGAGGACGTGCGCGGCCCGCTCGCGGAGGCGCGCCACAGCGTCCTCGCCCGGCTCGCCGCGGCGGCGCGGGCACATGGCGCGGCCCATGTGCTGCTGGCCGGGGACAGCTTCGACACGCCCACGCCCTCCGACCGCGTGCTGCGCCAGGCGCTCAACGCCATGGCCGAGGCGGCGGAGGTCACCTGGTGGCTCCTGCCCGGCAACCATGACAGCGCCGCCGGGGCCGAGCCGCTCTGGGACCGGATCGCGGCGGAGGCGCCGGCGAACGTCCGCCCGCTTCGCACGGCGGCACCCGCGGCCCTCGCGCCGGGCGTCGCGCTCCTGCCCGCGCCGGTGACGCGCCGCGCGCCGGGGCGCGACCTGACCGAGGCACTGGACGGGATGGAAAGCCCCGAAGGCGCGCTCCGCATCGGGCTCGCTCATGGCGGGGTGGTGGACTTCGCCGAAACGGGCGCCAGCATCCCGCCCGACCGCGACCGCCGCGCGGGGCTCGACTACCTGGCGCTCGGCGACTGGCACGGTCGCCTCCCCGTCTCCGCGCGCACCCAGTATCCCGGCACGCCCGAGCAGGACCGCTTCCGCCACGGGCGGCGGGGCGTCTGCCTCGCCGTGACGCTGCCCGGCCCGGGTGCTCCGCCCGAGATCGCGGAGGTGGAGACGGGCGTCTTTCTCTGGCGCGAGGAGGCGCTGGCGCTGGTGCCCGGCGCCGACCCGGCGGCGGCGCTCGCCGCGCTTCTGCCGGAGGCCGGGCGGCGCGAGGTGCTGCTCAGGCTCCGCGCGGAGGGGCGCGCGCGCCTCGCCGAACGGGCGGCGCTCGAACGGGCGGCCGAGGCCGTCGCCCCGGATTTCTGGCATTTCGAGCTTCTCGCGGACGCGCTCGCCGTGGAGCCCGACGCGGCCGACCTCGACGCCATCGACCAGGGCGGGGCGCTTCGCCGGGCCGCCGACGCGCTCGCCGCCGAAGCCGCGGACGAGGCGCTGGACGACGCGGCCCGGCGCACCTCCGCCGCGGCGCTCGCGCGGCTCTACGCCTATGTCGCGGAGGAGTCGGGATGAAGCTCCGCGCGCTCCGGCTCGAGAATGTCCGCCGCTTCGACCGCCCGGTGCGGATCGACGGCATCGGCGACGGGCTCAACCTGCTCTGCGCCCCCAACGAGCAAGGCAAATCCACCCTCTTCGACGCGCTCCACGCGCTCTTCTACGCCCGCCACGCCTCGCGCGCGCAGGAGGTGCAGGCGCTCCGGCCCCATGGCGGCGGCGCGCCCGAGATCCGCGCCGAGATCGAGAGCGAGGCGGCGGGGCCCGTCACCCTCGTCAAGCGCTGGTTCGCGCGCCCCGAGGCGCGGGTGGAGCGGGCGGGCCAGGTGATCGCCCGCGCCGACGAGGCCGAGGCGTTCATCTCCGGGCTCGTGGGCGGGGCCGAGGGCGGGCCCGCGGGGCTTCTCTGGGTGCGCCAGGGTCTCCACGGGCTCGAGGACGGGGCGGGCAAGGCGCGCGAGGCGGCGCTCGCCGCGCGGCGCGATCTTCTCTCCTCCGTCGCCGGAGAGGTCGATGCGATGACCGGCGGGCGGCGCATGGACGCCGCGCTCGCCCGCTGCCGGGCAGAGCTCGCCGAGTTCGTGACGCCCGGCCGCGCCCAGCCCAGGGGCGCCTACAAGGCGGCGGCGGACGAGGCCGCCGCGCTGGCCGGGCGTGCAGACAGCCTGCGGGAGACCGCAAGGGCGCTCTCCCACGCGCTGGAGGCCCGCCGCGACGCCCGCAGGGAGCTCGCCGGGCTCGAGGACGCGGAGGCCGTGGAGGCCCGCCGCACCCGCCTCGCCGAGGCGGAGGCCGCGCATGAGGCCGCCCGCAAGCACGCCGACCGGCTGGAGGCCGCGACGCGCGCGCGGGATCTCGCGCGCCTCGAGGCCAGGCAGGCGGCGGAGCGGCGCGCGGCCCTGCGGGAGGCCCGGACCGCCCGCGAGACGGCGCGCAAGCTCTCCGAGGAGGCGGAGGCGGCGCTCGCCGTCGCGCGCGACCGCGAAACCGAAGCCGAGACGGCGCTCGGGCAGGCCGAGGCCGCCCGCACCGCCGCCGCGGAGGCCGACGCCGCCGCCGAGGCCGAGCGCCGCGCGCTGCAGCGCCGCCTCGCCGCGGCCGAGAACCGCCGCCGCCGCGCGGAGCTCGCTCAACGGCTTGCCGAGGCGGAAAAGGCGCGAGAGGCGCGCGACTCCGCCGCCGCACGCGCGCGGCAGGGCCCGGACGCGACGGCGCTCAAGGAGATCGAGGCGCGCGCGCAGGCGCTCTCCACCGCCGAGGCGCTGCGGGACGCGCGGGCCGCGCATCTGACCATGCGCTATGCCGAGAACCGCGAAGGCGCGGTCGCGCTGGACGGGCGCGCGCTTGCCGAGGGCGAGCGGATCGCGCTCACCGGCCCCGCGTCGCTCGAGATCCGGGGCGTCGGCCGCCTCGAGATCGATCCGGGGGACTCGGCCGGCACGGGCGCGGCGGACGTGGCCCGCGCCGAGGGCGCGCTCGCCGAGGCGCTGGCCGCCGTCGGCGCGGAGACCGTCGAGGCCGCGCGGGCCGCCGCCGAGACCCGCACGGAGGCCGCCCGGGCCGTGGCGGAGGCCGAGGCGCGGCTCGGTGCGCTCGCGCCCGAAGGGACGGACGCGCTCCGGAGCGCGCTCGCCGCCCTGCCCGCCCCCGATGACGAGGCCGGCCCCGACGCGACGCCCGATCCCGAGAGCGCCGACGCCGCCTGCGCCGAGGCGGCCCGCGCGCTCTCCGAGGCCGAGGCCGCGCGGGAGCGCGCGCTCGCGCTGCTCTCGACAAGGCGGGAGGCCCGCGCCGCGGCGGAGGCCGACGCCCGCGCCGCCCGCGAGAGGCAGGAGGCGGCGGAGGCCGCGCTCTCCCGTCTCGGCGGGGCGGAGGAGGCCGCGCTCGACGCGGAAGTCGGACGGCGCGAGGCGCAACGGGCCGAGGCCGACGCCGCCGTCGCGGCGCTCGAGCGCGACGCGCCCGACCTCGAGGCCGCGCGCGCCCGGCTTCACCGCGCCCGCGAGGTGGTGACCGCCGCGGAGCGCGAGGCGCAGGAGTTGCGCCTCCGCCTCGCCGGGCTGGATGCGCGGATCGGCCAGGCCGCGGGCGAGGCGGTCGAGGAAGAGCTCGCCGACGCCGAGACGCGCCGCGCCGCCGCCGCCGCCCGCGCGGACGCCTACGCCGCCGAGGTCGCGGCCCTGCAACGGCTGGAGCGCGCGCTGGAAGAGGCGCGAAGCGCCGCGCGCGAACGATATTTCGCGCCGGTCGCCAGGGAATTGCGCCCACTTCTTCACCTTCTCTGGCCGGAGGCGGAGCTATCCTGGGCGGATGATACGCTGCTGCCTTCCGCGCTCCTCCGCGGCGGGCGGGAGGAGCCGGTGGAGATCCTTTCGGGCGGCACGCAGGAGCAGCTCGCCCTTCTGGTGCGCCTCGCCTTCGCGCGGATGCTCGCCGCGCAGGGCCGCCATGCGCCGGTGATCCTCGACGACGCGCTCGTCTTCACCGACGACGAGCGCATCGAGCGGATGTTCGACGCGCTCCACCGGCAGGCGGGCGACATACAGATCCTCGTGCTCTCCTGCCGCCAGCGGGCCTTCCGCGACCTCGGGGGCCGGCGGCTGCGCTTCGCGCCCGCCGAAGACTGAGCTTGCGCCGCCGCGCCGGGTGCTGTCCGGTGATCCCATGGACCGCGCGGCCCCGATTCTCTGCTTCACGGCGGCGGTGTTCTTCGCCGCCTCGCCGCTGGTGAACCCGGGCTTCAACGGGTTCGACGCGGCGGCTTTCCCCGTGCCGCAGGACGACCCGCCCGTGCAGCCCGCGGGCTGGGCCTTCGCGATCTGGGGGCTCATCTATCTCTGGCTCCTGGCCGGCACCGGCTTCGGCCTCTTCGCGCGGCCCGACAGCGCGGACTGGGCGCGGATGCGCTGGCCGCTCACGGGAAGCCTCACCCTCGGCGCGGCGTGGCTCGGCGTGGCGCAGCTCTCCCCCGTCTGGGCGACCGTGATGATCTGGGCGATGCTCGCCCTGGCGCTTCTCGCCCTTGCCCGCACCGGCCGCGCCGACCGGCTCTGGCAGGAGGCGCCCGTCGCGCTCTACGCGGGCTGGCTCACCGCGGCGAGCTGCGTCGGCCTCGGCATCGTTCTCGGCGGTTACGGGGTGATGGCGCCGATCCCGGCCGCGCTGGCGATGCTTGCCCTCGCCCTCGCGATCGCTCTCGCCGTGCAGCTGCGCCTCACCCGGGCGCCGGAATACGGCGCGGCGGTGGTCTGGGCGCTGGCGGGGGTGATCGCCGCCAACCTGTCGCCGCTCGCGCCGGTGGTGGTGGCGCTCGCCGGGGCGGGCGCGCTCGCCGTGGCCGCCGCCACGATCCTCCGCCGCCGCGCCTAGCGCCCCGACCGCCCGTCGAGGTGCTTGCGCAGCCGCGAGGGCTGCGGCTTCTTCTTCGCCTTGTAGGGGTTCCGGTCGGACTGGCTGCGCATCCAGAGCCGGATCGGCGTGCCCGGCATGTCGAAGTCGTCCCGCAACCCGTTGACGAGATAGCGCGAATAGCTCTCGGGCATCTTCTCGGGGTGGGAGCACATCACCACGAAGCCGGGCGGCCGCGTCTTGGCCTGGGTCATGTAGCGCAGCCGGATGCGCCGGCCGCCCGGCGCGGGCGGCGGATGTGCCTCGATCATCCCCGCAAGCCAGCGGTTCAGCCGCGCGGTGCTGACCCGGCGGTTCCAGACGTCATAGGCTTTCTCGACCGCGGCGCGCAGCCGGTCGAGCCCCTGCCCCGTCTTCGCCGAGACGGTGACCAGCGGCGCGCCGCGAAGCTGCGGCAGAAGCCGGTCGAAGGCTTCGCGCAGATCGCGCAGCTTTTGCTGCCTGTCGGTCTCGATATCCCACTTGTTGACCGCCACCACCAC
>CAZPCU010000169.1:0-5026 GCA_964585075.1 uncultured Rhodobacterales bacterium | reverse complement strand
GTTACTCACCCGTCCGCCGCTATCCCCGAAGGGATCGCTCGACTTGCATGTGTTAGGCCTGCCGCCAGCGTTCGTTCTGAGCCAGGATCAAACTCTCAAGTTGAAACGCGCCAAAACGCGTCCTTGACAGTCGAACCTCTGCACATCCCCGACCACGCCAAAACCACCCGCAAGACCCGAAGGCCCCGCAGACAGCACCCCAGCCCGCAAGCGAACCGGAAACGCAGCCGAGAGTCTTCTGTCTGCAGATCGTCCCAAAAAGGACGGATCCGACAAACAGCGAAGCTGACACCTTCGTCATCGAGGCCCATAAGACCCCTCGAAGGCCGACATGCAAAACGTCCGAGCCGTCGAAAAAACAACCCAAACCGCCCGCATGTCTCTTCAGACACCAAATTGTCAAAGAGCGGAGAGACAAAACCGACGCGTGCGCCTGATGGTGTTCGGCGCGCCCGCCTGCCCGATCTCTCGATGTGTGTTCCACCAGCCCGGCCGTCGGCTTCCCGTCGGCCTCCCTAGCGCCCCGCCAGCGCCTCGGCGCCGTCGGTGGAGGCGTATTTACGGATCGGAGCGGCGCTCTGCAAGAGGAAAATCGGGCGAGATGAAGAAAATTCCTCCGGACAACATTCCTTATGGATTGCAAGAGCTTAGTCGGCGAGACGCCCTGCCGCCACGCTTCGGGCGCCCCTCTTCCGCAGCGTAACCCGTCCGTCAGGCCGAGTCGGCGAGGCCCCTTGCACCGCGCGGGCGCGGCCCGCGAAGCCGAAGCGCCAGCAGCGCGAGAATCGCGGCCATGTAAAGCAGGGGCTCGAGCTGGAAGCCCTTGGCGAGCATGACGAAGTGCAGCCCGCCGAGAGTCGCGGCCACGTAGGCGAGCTTGTGAAGCCTTCGCCATGTCGGGCCGAGGCGGCGCACCGACCAGTCGTTCGAGGTGAGCGCAAGCGGCAGCAGCAGCAGGAAGGCGGCCATTCCGATCGTGATGTAGGGCCGCTTCAGGATGTCGGCCCAGATCTGGGCCGGGATCTGGACGTCGAGCACGAGCCAGACCGCGAGATGGAGCCCCGCATAGGTGAAGGCGATCAGGCCGAGCGCGCGGCGGAAGCGCAGCAGGTTCACGCCGAGATGCCGGCGGAGCGGCGTGATCGCGAGCCCCGCGACCAGGAACTGCAGCGCGAAGAGGCCGAGACGATGCTCGAGCGCCTCCACCGGCTCCACGCCGAGCCCGCCCGTGGCCCCGGCCCAGAAAAGCCAGGGCACCGGCGCGAGCGCCACGGCCCAGACCGCCCAGACCGGCACGCGGCGCGCGCCGGCGGAGATCGCCCGCGCGAGCGCCATCAGAAGAACTTCGTCAGGTCCATGCCGGCGTAAAGGGGCGCCACCTCGTCGGCGTAGCCGTTGAACATGAGGGTGGGCTGGCGCGCCGAGAAGAGCCCGCCGCCGATGCGCCGCTCGGTCGCCTGGCTCCAGCGCGGATGGTCCACCTCAGGGTTCACGTTGGAATAGAACCCGTATTCGCGCGGGTTGGCCTTGTTCCAGCTCGTGGGCGGCTCTTCCTCCGTCAGCGTGATCCGAACCACCGACTTGATCGACTTGAAGCCGTATTTCCAGGGCACCACGAGGCGCAGCGGCGCGCCGTTCTGGTTGGGAAGGTCACGGCCGTAGATGCCCGTCGCCATGATCGTGAGAGGATGCATCGCCTCGTCGAGGCGAAGCCCCTCGACATAGGGCCAGTCGAGCACGGGAAAGCGCGTGCCCGGCATCTCCTCCCGGTCGAGATAGGTCTCGAAGGCCACGTATCGGGCGCCGGGCTGCACGCCTGCCACCTCGAGCAGGTCGGCGAGCTCGAACCCGTTCCAGGGCACGACGCGGGACCACGCCTCGACGCAGCGGAAGCGGTAGATCCGCTCCTCGATCGTCATTCGCGAAAGGATGTCCTCGAGGGCGTAGTCGGCGGGCCGGTCCACCATCCCGTCGATCCGCACCGACCAGGGCGAGACGGTCATCCGCCCCGCGTGACGCGCGGGATCGGCCTTGTCCGTGCCGAACTCGTAGAAGTTGTTGTAGCTGGTGATCTCCTCCCAGCTGTTGGGTTCGAGCGCCTCGGGCGCCGCCTGCGCCCTTGGCGCGAGCCCCGCGAGGCCGAGCGCGGCGCCGCCGGCCAGAAGACGGCGGCGGCTGATATGCGCGCTCTCGGGCGTGACGTCGCGCTCCGTCAGGTCGTTCTTCCAGCGATGGGCCATGGCAAGCTTCCTCGATCACGCACTCGTCGGCAACATAGCCGTCCCGACGACGTTGCCCAATGCACGCCGCGTCACGATGGCGTTGGAGCCGTCACGGATGGATAGAGCTCGTTCATCGGGACCGAGCGTCCGTCATCCAGCACCAGGCGGACATGGCGCCGGCGCATCAGCCTCGGCTCTGCCACGCCCACCGAATGCGCGATGGTCTCCACCTCGCCAATGATCGAGCGGGCATAGTTCGCCACGCGGCGGTCCTTCTCCTCCACCACGAGGCCGGCCTGCAGGCGCGGGTTGTGGGTGGTGATGCCGGTGGGGCAGGTGTTCCGGTTGCACTTGAGCGCCTGGATGCAGCCCAGCGCGAACATGAAGCCGCGCGCCGAACTCACGAAATCCGCGCCCGCGCAGATCGCCCAGGCCACGTCGCCAGGGTTGATGAGCTTCGCGGAGGCCACGATACGGATGCGCTCGTGCAGTCCGAACCGGTCGCGCAGGTCCACCATCCGCACCAGCGCCTCGCGGAGCGGCATGCCGACCAGATCCATCAGCGGCATCGGCGCCGCGCCCGTGCCGCCCTCGCCGCCGTCCACGGTGATGAAGTCAGGCGCGGCCTGCGCGCCGCGCTGCCCGATCAGCTCGAAGAACTCCACCCACGGGTCCGAGGAGCCGAGGCAGGTCTTGATGCCCACGGGCTTGCCGGTGATCTCGCGCACGCGCTCGATGAAATCGAGAAGCTCGCCCCAGCTTCCCACCTCGCGGTGGCGGTTGGGCGAGATGCTGTCGCGCCCCGCGGCGATGCCGCGGATCATCGCGATCTCGCGCGTCACCTTGTCCGCGGGCAGGATGCCGCCCTTGCCGGGCTTGGCGCCCTGGCTGAGCTTGATCTCGAACATCTTCACCTGGTCGTGGGCGGCGATCTCGCGGAGCTTCTCCTCCGACAGGTTGCCCTCTCCGTCGCGCACGCCGTATTTCGCCGTGCCGATCTGGAAGACGATGTCGCAGCCGCCCTCGAGATGATAGGGCGAGAGCCCGCCCTCTCCGGTGTTCATCCAGATGCCCGCCTGGGCGGCCCCGCGCGAAAGCGCCCTGACCGCGGGGCGCGAGATCGCGCCGTAGCTCATCCCCGAGATGTTGAAGATGGACGGCGCGGCGTAGGGTTCGCGGCAGAAGGGCCCGATCACGAGCGGCTGGGTCGCGGCGTACTGGTCGTCGAGCGGGGGGAAGGCCGCGTTCATGAAGATCGGCGTCCCCGGCACGTTGAGCGGCCGGGTCGATCCGAAGGCGAGCGTGTTGCCCGTGCCCCCGGAGGAAGCGTAGACCCAGTTGCGCTGCGCCCGGTTGAAGGGCAGCTCCTCGCGGTCCATGGCGAAGAAGTATTGCCGGAAGAATTCGCCCAGCGTCGAGAAGAGATGCCGGAACCGGCCGATCACGGGGTAGTTGCGGCGGATGGCGTCGCCGGCCTGGCTCCGGTCCAGCACGTAGAGAACGGCCATGGCGAACACGCCGATCCCGACGGCGAGCACGAAGACCGTGGCAAGTATCTCCAGTCCCCAGCGCACCCACTCCATGCCGCGTTCCTCGTCCGGGTTGATTTGCCTCAATGCCACGCGGGCAGGTCGAGCCTAACGTCGGGATGGTGGAACGGCACGGATTTTCCGCGCTGCGCAACGCCTTGGGAGGATACCATGACCACAATCGCCCGCGCCGCCGCGGCGCTCTGCCTGGCCGCCGCCCCGGCCTTCGCCGAGGACATCGTGACCTACGAGACGGACCTGCCCTTCGACGACGTGGTTTTCGGGCTGGAGAACGCGATCCTGGACGAAGGGCTCGTGATCGACCACACCAGCCATGTCGGCGACATGCTGGAGCGCACGCGCTCGGACGTGGGCTCGGACGTGATGCTCTACGAGGCGGCGGACGTGTTCGGCTTCTGCTCGGCCACCGTCTCGCGGAGCGTGATGGAGGCCGATCCGATGAACGTGGCCTACTGCCCCTACCACATCTTCGTGGTGCAGCGCGCCGGCGCGGACGAGGTGATGATCGGCTATCGCGGCTTCCCCGAGGGCCCGATGGACGAGGTCGAGGCGCTGCTGGACGAGCTGGCCCGTGCCGCCATCGCCGAGTAACCCGAGCTCACGCGCGATCACGAAATCTTAACTGGAAAGACGGGGGGTTGCGCGCTTAGCGCGCCGTGCGCATCCGTCAAGCTGCATCGGCGGGAATCCCCGGTGGTCCGATCGGGCGTCCCCCCCGTAGCCTGTCATGGATGCTCGCAGCGGATGAGCCGTTGCGGGCGCCGATGACTGTGCAAGGGCACGACGTCTCAGGAGGACAAACATGTTCCGCAGAACTTTCTTCGCCCTCACCGCCGCTACCGCGCTGGCCGCTCCGGCCTTCGCCGACGACCACATGGGCAAGGACATCGTCGATACCGCCGTCGAGGCGGGCAGCTTCACCACGCTCGCGACCGCGCTCGAGGCCGCCGGCCTCGTCGAGACTCTGAAGGGCGAGGGCCCGTTCACCGTCTTCGCGCCGACCGACGACGCCTTCGCCGCCCTGCCCGAGGGCACCCTCGCGGGGCTGCTTGAGGACACCGACACGCTGGGCGCCATCCTCACCTACCACGTGGTGCCGGGGAAGGTCATGTCGGGCGATCTCTCCGACGGCATGATGGCCGAGACGGTGAACGGCCAGTCCGTCACCATCGGCACCGAGGGCGGCGTCACCGTGGACGGCGCGAACGTCATCCAGGCGGACATCGAAGCCTCGAACGGCGTCATCCACGTGAT
>CAZPCU010000168.1:2715-5053 GCA_964585075.1 uncultured Rhodobacterales bacterium | reverse complement strand
CCCCGTCGGCGGCCAGTCGCCGTTTGTTCTGGGTGCAGATGTTCTTGGGATCGAGATCCTCCGGACAGGCCATCATGGTGCACAGGTTGCACTCGCAGCAGAACTGCGTGCCGATCACGTTGTCCCGGCCGACGATCGCGGTGACCGGCCCGCCATAGTCCACATGGGCGACGCGATGGGCGGGCTCTTCGGCCACGAAATGGTAGGAGTGCACGAAATAGGCGTGATCGCCGGTGGCGATCCCGTCGAGCACGGGATGGGGCGCGTCGATCACGAGGTCGTTCCAGCCCATGTGCGGCACCTTGAGGCCAGGGTCGGCGGGCGCGATGCGCGCCACCGTGCCGGGGATCCAGGCGAATCCCGGCGTCTCCTCGTATTCGAGCCCGCGCGAGGCCATCATCTGCATCCCGATGCAGATGCCGAGGAAGGGACGGCCGCGGGCGATCGCCGCCTCCTCGATCGCCTCGAACAATCCCGACTTCTCGAAGAGCGCCCGGCGGCAGGCCGGGAAGGCGCCGTCGCCCGGCAGCACGACGCGCTCGGCCCGCGCCACGGTCTCGGGATCGGCGGTGACCGTCACCGCCCCCGCGCCCGTCTCGGCGGCCATGCGCTGGAACGCCTTCTCGGCGGAGTGGAGGTTGCCGCTCTCGTAATCGACGATGACGGTGGTCATGGGCTCAGAGCGCGCCCTTGGTGGACGGGATCGCCTCGCCCGCCCGGGGATCGGGCTCCACCGCCTGGCGGAGCGCCCGTGCCACGGCCTTGAAGGCGGCCTCGGCAATGTGATGGCTGTTGATCCCGGCCCGTGCGCAGACGTGGAGCGTGATGCCGCCGCGGCTCGCCAGCGCCTGGAAGAACTCGCGCACGAGCTCGGTGTCGAAGGCGCCGATCTTCTGGGTGGGGAACGCGACCTCCCAGAGGAGATGGGGCCGCCCGGACAGGTCGAGCGCCGCCTCCACCCGCGCGTCGTCCATCACCAGCGTGAAGGCGCCGTAGCGGCGGATGCCGCGCTTTTCGCCGATCGCCTCGGCCAGCGCCTGGCCGAGTGCGAGCCCGCAATCCTCCACCGTGTGGTGGTCGTCGATGTGCAGGTCGCCCTCGGCCGAGAGGTCGATGTCGATCAGCGAATGCCGCGAGAGCTGCGCGAGCATGTGGTCGAAGAAGCCGACGCCCGTGGCGATCTCATGCGCCCCGGTGCCGTCGAGCGCGACGCGCGCGGTGATCGCCGTCTCGGCGGTGGTGCGGCTGATGCGGGCCTCGCGCATGGCAGGCGGCTCCTCGGTTGCGAACGGCGCGGTTATAGGCGCATGCCGCGCGCGCCGAAAGCCCGCGCGTGCGGGGATTGTGCCCGCGTGGCGGCTGTGCAAGCTTCGGCGCGTCAGGAGAGAGGCCCCCGATGAGCACCTGCGTCTTCGTCCAGATCCGCTGCAAGCCCGGCACCACCTACCGCGTGGCAGAGGAGATCGCGCTCCGCGAGATCCACTCCGAGCTCTACTCCACGAGCGGGGAATATGATCTGCTGATGAAACTCTACATACCGGCGGGCGAGGACGTGGGCAAATACATCAACGACCGGCTTCTCGACATCGAGGGGATCGAGCGATCTCTGACCACGCTCACCTTCAAGGCGTTCTGATCCGCGCCCGGCTTCGGCCGGAGACGGCCCCCGCGCGCATCCTTCCGCGGCGCGGTGCGCTCCGCGGCAGGTCCGATCGGTGTCGATCCGTTGAAATTGGAGCGGGCGATGAGATTCGAACTCACGACCCTTACCTTGGCAAGGTAATGCTCTACCCCTGAGCTACGCCCGCATCCTTGGGTGAGGCGTGGGATAGTCATTCCCGCCGCGGCCTGCAAGAGGAAAATTCCCGGAAAGACAGTGTTTCCGGCAGGTGCGCCTGTTCGCGCTTCCCGCCCTGACGCCCGGCAGCTATCCTGACGCCGGGTAAGGCGCCGGGCGCCGCGTGGGAAGGAGCTGGCCTGATGGACAACGTGATCGACCTGCTGCCTGGGGACCCGGCGCCGCCGTTCCGCCAGCGCACCCCCAGCAATCCGCAATTCAGCTTCGACACGGCGGCGGGGCGCTACCTCGTGCTCTGCTTTTTGGGCTCCGCGTCGGACGCCCACGCCCGGGCCGCGCTTCAGGCGGTGGCCGAGCGGCCGGGCTTCTTCGACGATCAGACGGCCTGCTTCTTCGCGGTCTCGGTGGACCCGGGCGACGAGTCCGGCGACCGCCTCGGCAACCGCATTCCCGGCTACCGGGTGTTCTGGGACTTCGACCTCTCGGTGAGCAAGCTCTACGGCGCGGTGCCGCCCGATGCCGAAGCGGGCGGGGCCGGCG
>CAZPCU010000168.1:0-2705 GCA_964585075.1 uncultured Rhodobacterales bacterium | reverse complement strand
GCCGCTTCTGGCTGGTGCTCGACCCGACCATGCGGGTGCTCGCCCGCATTCCCTTCGCCCGGGATCAGCAGGACATTCCGCGCCTTCTGGCCTTCCTCGACGGCCTGCCGCCGCCCGCGCGCTTCGCGGGGATCGAGGTGCAGGCGCCGATCCTCTTCCTGCCCAACGTCTTCGAGCCCGATCTCTGCCGCCATCTGATCCAGCTCTACGAGCGCGATGGTGGGCAGGAGTCGGGCTTCATGCGTGACGTCGAGGGCAAGACGGTGGCCCTTCAGGATGCCAAGCACAAGCGGCGCCGGGACCACCTGATCGAGGACGAGGAGCTCATGGCCGCGCTGCGCGGGCGGTTCGTGCGCCGGGTCGTGCCCGAGATCGCAAAGATCCACCAGTTCCGGGTCACCCGCATGGAGCGCTACATCGTCTCCTGCTACGACGCGGCCGACGGGGGCCACTTCGCCGCCCACAGGGACAACACGACGAAGGGCACGGCGCATCGCCGCTTCGCGGTGTCGGTGAACCTCAACGACGATTTCGAGGGCGGCGAGGTCAGTTTCCCGGAATACGGCCCGCGCGGCTTCAAGGCGCCCGCGGGGGGCGCGGTGGTCTTTTCCTGCTCGCTCCTCCACAAGGTCTCGCCGGTGACGCGGGGGCGGCGCTACGCTTTCCTGCCCTTCCTCTACGACGACGCGGCGGCGCGCATCCGCGAAGCGAACAACGCCCACCTGGGAGAGAACGTGGGCCGCTACCAGGGAGTTTCGCGGGGCGCTGCGCAGGCTTCGAACCCCACGCCGGAGGCGTGAGGCGCGGGGCCGGGGCGCACCGCGCGGCACCAGGGAAAAGACGGCGCAGCGCCCGGCAGCGCGGGGTTCCAATGCCGCACGCCGCGCGGACCGGGGATTGGGCGCACCCCGGTGCGGTCAGTCCTCCGTCTCGTACTCCACCAGCAGGTCCTTGGCGTCGATCTGGCCCCCCGGCTGGACGTGCACGGCCTTCACCGTGGCGTCCCGCTCGGCGTGGAGGCCCGTCTCCATCTTCATCGCCTCGATGGTGAGCAGCAGATCGCCCTCCGCCACCTTCTGGCCCGGGTTCACGGCGACGCTCGCGACCACGCCGGGCATGGGCGCTGCGACATGGGCCGGGTTGCCGGGCTCGGCCTTCGGGCGCCGGGCGGTCTCGGATTTCACCTTGCGGTCGGGCACGCGCACCACGCGCGGCTGGCCGTTCAGCTCGAAGAAGACGCGCACCTCGCCGTCGTCATGGGTCTCGCCCACGGCCTGCAGGCGGATCTCCAGCGTCTTGCCGGGATCGATCTCGGCGGTGATCTCCTCGCCCTGTTCCATCCCGTAGAAGAAGGTGTGCGTGGGCAGGGTGCGCACGGGACCGTAGAGCTCATGGCGCTCCGCGTAGTCGAGGAACACCTTGGGATACATGAGGTAGCCGTTCAGGTCCTCGTCGTCGATCTCGCGCCCGCCGAGCTTCTCCGAAACCTCGCGGCGCTTCGCCTCGAGGTCCTCGGGCGGCAGATGCGCGCCTGGGCGCTCGGTGTTCGGGGCCTCGCCCTTCAGCACCTTCTGCACGATCCCGTCGGGAAAGCCGCCCGGCGGCTGGCCGAGATTGCCGCGCATCATGTCGATCACCGAGTCCGGGAATGACACCTCGACATCCGGGTTCTCGACCTGCTCGCGGCTCAGGCCCTGGCTGACCATCATCAGCGCCATGTCGCCCACCACCTTCGAGGACGGCGTGACCTTGACGATATCGCCGAACATCCGGTTCACGTCGGCATAAGTGCGGGCGATTTCGGGCCAGCGATCCTCAAGCCCGAGCGAGCGCGCCTGCGCCTTGAGATTGGTGAACTGCCCGCCCGGCATCTCGTGCAGGTAGACCTCGGAGGCGGGGGCCTGAAGCCCCGATTCAAACGCCACGTATTGCGCGCGCACCGCCTCCCAGTAATTGGAAATCTCGCGGATACGCTCGATCGGGAGCCCCGTGTCGCGTGGCGTGTTTCGCAGGGCGGCGACGATCGAGCCGAGGCAGGGCTGCGAGGTGCCGCCCGAGAACGCATCCATCGCGGCATCGACCGCGTCCACCCCCGCCTGCGCCGCGGCGAGGATGGTGGCCCCGGCGATGCCAGACGTATCATGCGTGTGGAAATGGACGGGAATGTCCAGCTCGTCCTTCAGCGCCTTGACCAAGACGCTGGCCGAGGCCGGTTTCAGCAGCCCCGCCATGTCCTTGAGCCCCAGCACATGCGCGCCCGCGTTCTGCAACTCGCGCGCCATGGCGACGTAGTATTCCAGGTCGTATTTCGCGCGGTCCGGATCGAGGATATCGCCGGTATAGCAGATCGTGCCCTCGCAGATTTTTCCGCTCTCGATCACCGCGTCCATCGCGACGCGCATGTTCTCGACCCAGTTGAGGCTGTCGAAGACGCGGAACACATCGACGCCGGTTTCCGCCGCCTGCCGCACGAATTCCTGCACCACGTTGTCGGGGTAGTTGGTATAGCCCACCCCGTTGGACGCGCGCAGCAGCATCTGCGTCAGGACGTTCGGCATCTTGGCGCGCAGGTCGCGCAGGCGCTGCCACGGGCATTCCTGCAGGAAGCGGTAGGCCACGTCGAACGTGGCGCCGCCCCAGCATTCGACCGAGAAGAGCTGCGGCAGATTGTGGGCGTAGGCGGGCGCGACCCGGATCATGTCGAT